>NZ_JAUORY010000010.1:0-168734 GCF_030548145.1 Aliiglaciecola sp. 2_MG-2023 | reverse complement strand
TCAAGTTTTGAAACATCGTTTAGTGTGGCCGCAGGTCAAATCAATACCCTCAACAAATATAAACGCCGACGTCGACAAGCAAGTATTAGTTAGGTTGTTAAATTTAAAACCGGCTTAAGTAAACCTAAATTCATGTTATGAGAACCCACGATAGTAATGGGTTATTTCAACTTTCCGCTGTATCTACTTTTTAACTTGAAACTTAATCTCCACTTATATTTAACGCGATTGAACCTCCGAATAGTTGTATAACTCACATTGCTTGATTAAAAATATAGCTACAACTGTTTCTGAAACTAACATATGCCTGTCCAAGTTGTTTTTATGCCTGTCCAAGTTGTTCCATTTCTGAAACTAACATATGCCTGTCCAAGTTGTTATTTTGTAAAGAAGGAAACATTAAATTAACTTAATTTACAGCAAAAAAACATACCATTAAAAAGATAAAAAACCTCATCAATTTCATCGACTTAACCAACATTAACCATTGCAAAAAAGAACAGTAGGATTTAATCTAAAATCCCAGTAACTTTTAGACAGAGTGGCAAATGAAACAAGGTATAACAAACAATAATATAATTGATTCTTCACGCCGCAAATGGCTAAAATCCGTTGGATTAGGTACGGGAGCGGTAGCACTTTCTGCGTGTGTAGATTCAAGCGTAAAAGAACTAAATGCAGCAGGCATGAAAACGGATCACTTTCCATCCGCAACGCCTAATGTGAGTGATGGCCTAATTAGATTATCCTCAAATGAAAACGCATTTGGACCTTCAGCTAAAGCAGTGGAAGCCATGCAATCTGAGTTGTTCAATCTAGGCAGATACGCTGATGCGACAGTCGACGTCCTGAAAAAGAAGATTGCAGCCCAAGAGGGTGTATCCGAAGAACAGATCGTTGTTACCAATGGCTCATCCCCTATCCTATTTGGATACGCAGACTGGATCACCAAAAACGGGAACAAGTTAGTTACTTCCATGGCGACATATGAAGGTGTGCCTCGTGGCGCAGAGTTTATGGGCGCAGAGGTTACTTACGTGCCGTTAGACTCTGATATGAATTTCGATTTAGACGCAATTGAAGCAGCAGTCACTGATGACACCACAGCGGTTTATATCTGTAACCCAAATAACCCAACTGGGTGTGTCGTAGATTCTGTTAAGCTTACCGAATTCGCAAAACGTGTGTCACAAAAGGCTCAGGTTTTCATCGATGAAGCCTACATTGAAATGTCAGATGCATATCCAGCAAACGTTCAATCAAAGTTAGCAGCAGACGGATACAACGTGGTTATTTGTCGCACATTCTCAAAAATACATGCGATGGCCGGTCAACGTTTAGGTTACGCCATCATGCCTGCGGAACAAGCTAAAGTAATTGGCCGCATGTTAAGAATGGGCGGCGTGAACTATCTCGGACTTGTTGCCGGTATGGCGAGTATGGATGACCACGCAAATTTAAATACCATGCGAAAACGTGTTCAAACAGAACGCGCTAAGCTAACAGCTGCCGCACAAGAACTAGGACGTCCATATGCTAAAAATCCCCAAGGGAATTTCATCTATATGGATACAGGTATGCCCCATGATCAGTTTTCAGAAAAAATGAAGGCTGCCGGTATAAAAGTGGTTGGTAGAACATGGCCTGGTTATGACACTTGGTCTCGTATCAGTATCGGAACACCTGCAGAGACAGATGCTTGTGTTGACGCCTTGAAACTAGTTTTAGCATAATCAAAGTTTGAACACAGACACTCAACACCGTAAAACATTAAGAGTCTTAACTCATATTAATTCGGTGACGTTTCAAGCTCTAGCCCAACGAGTTTTCAGTCGGCTAGAGCAATGCTCATCTAACGCTAGCTATAATGTTTAGCCGCATTAACACATTAAAAAACCCCATTATTGGTGTTATCCAAATAATGGGGTTACTTTAAACCCGCAACTTTTTGATTAACTGAAAACAGTTTATCTGAGATTAAGATTTCATCATTTTATACATTTCATCTAATGCTTTAGGCATAGCATCAGCATACATTTGTACGTCTTTGATAATGCCAGTGCTGACTCGCGACCAAGGCTTATAGGTACGGTATTGACCTCGAATTAACACGTTCTGTTTTTCCATCGCTTTGCGAAATGCATTCGCATCGCCATTTTCACCCAAGTTAACAAATACGAAGTTTGTACTTGAGGGTAAAGCTGTTAGACCATTGGCTTTTACCGCTGACTGGATAATACCTTTAGCTTCCATCACTTTATCTCTGGAAAATGTTTTGAAGCCTTCATCATGATAACTGGCAATGGCTGCGGCTAAACCAGCCTGATTGATAGAGTAGCCACCCAATCCATATCTATTGATAAATTCAATGTTCTCTTCTGAGCCTAACATGTAACCAACGCGCATACCTGCAAGTCCGTAAATTTTAGAAAAAGTACGGGCGACAATAATATTGTGGCCTTGGTTAATAAGTGGAATCATCGAATGTTTAGGACCATCTTCAATGAGTTCATTATAGGCTTCATCAACTAACACCAAGGTTTTCTTAGATGCTTTAATACAAAACTCTTTGAGTTTCATAGGATCAAGAATTCGCCCAGTGGGGTTATTGGGATTACATACATGTACCATAGCGACGTTATCATCGATAGCATCGTAAAGGGCATCTAGGTCAATCTCCAAGTCAGCTGTATTTGCAACGCGACGAATATCAGGACCACCTTGGCTGATTGGCGCTTTAGAGGTTGTGTCCCAAAATAAATCTGGCCCCAAAATAACCCCTTTTGTGGTTGCTGCCAAAGCGGCGAAGGCCAGAATCAAGGATGACCCAGCAGTAATCGAAATATTACCTGGTTTCAAATTGTAATTTTCGGCAATCATGTCACGTAAATACATGCCGGCATTGTAGGCGTAATATGCCCCCCCTTGACTACTCGCTTGAGAAATAGCTTTCAGAGCTTCAGGGCTAGGGCCATAGGGATTTTCGTTAGCATTCAACTTGGCAATACCAGCGGCAGGTCCGTAACTCACTTTTGGTGCAGGACTTGTGGCAGCAGATGCCAAACCAGCAGGCACAATTAAACCAGAAGCTCCGGCGGCAGAAGCAGCAATACTGCCTCCTAAAAATAAGCGTCTAGATGGATTATAAGTCATTATTGTTTTCCTTTTTTCTTAATACGTGTCTACGACAAAACTTTGATAAACATGGCTGTTGATACAATCACTAAATAAATACCAAACAGACGTTTAAGCTTTTTCTCACTAAAACTATGGGCCATTGAAGCGCCAAATGGTGCGGTTAGAATAGAACCGACACTGATGGCAATAAGCGCAGGTAAATTGATATAACCTACGGTTCCAATTGGCATACTTTCAGGGCTTGTGTTTTCCATAAATAAAAATCCGATGGCCCCAGGTAACCCAATTAAACATCCCACACCTGCAGCGGTCGCCACTGCTTGTTGAATAGTGCGTTTACACATCACCATAGTGATAACAGTAGGTGTTCCACCACCAATTCCTAAAAGCGCTGAAAATCCTCCCAACACGAATGCCAGAGTGGCTTTGCCAATACCTGAAGGCATGGAAAACGAAACACCTGGACGAACTACAAAATCAGGGAACAGAAAATAAATTGAATACAACAAAACACCCGCAGCGAAAACGATGGTTAATCCAACGCTGCTTGTGTGGTTAGCAATAGCTAAACCTCCTAGCACACCCAATACAATCCATATTGACCATGACTTAAGCACTTCAAAATCAACGGCGCCTCTTCGACGGTGTGCCATCACTGAACGAGCGCTAGAGACAACAATAGAAGCTAACGACGTACCGATAGCGACCTTGACCAATTCTTCAGAATTGGGTGTAAAAAACGGAAAAACCGCCAATAGAGCGGGCACCACAACAAAACCACCACCGTTTCCAAATAAACCGGCGGTAATACCAGCAACAGCGCCGGCACAACATAACGTTAGAACGAACCAGAGTAACTCTATCTCCATCACAACATCGCTCCACTAAAAATTGTTATCAAAATATGTACTCAACTCAATAAAAAATAAACCCGTAAAACAAGCAGGGGGCTTTCGCCCCTTCTGCCATTTCTGTTATGTTCTAAACGTTTTACGTTTTAGAAATTAGCAATAAACTTGGCGTAGTAGTAACCTCCCTGCCAATCAACCACTGAATCTGAGCGATAAACGCGTCCACAACACGAATCTCCCATTGTTGCAACATCAGGATAGTTGTCGAAAATGTTACGAACCCCCAAGGAAACCGTATACATATCATTGATATGATAGGTACCTTCCAGATCAACCATTAACTCTGAACCAAAAGTCTGGATTTCAGTATCATCAGAGCTATCGTTAGCATTTTCATATTCACCGTAATAACTGAAACGCGTGGTTAAACTCCAATCCTCGTAACTATGATTAATCGAGAACACTCCGCGCATTTCGGGTACACCATTCTCAAAATCGAACTGATCTTCAGCGTTTAAGTAATCACTTGGATCTGAATCAAACTCCTGAGAGTTATAATTAATCGAAGCGGTAAACATAGTTTCGCCGAAATCAGATTTCAAAGCGTAGGTACCAACTACGTCTAGACCTTCGGTTATTGTATCGAAGGCATTCTGGAAGAAGAAAACGCCACCAATGGATTCAGCACCCACCACGCCGGCTTCAGCCAGATTTAAATAGTTAGTATAATCATCACCAGTTGACGGATCGGTAGACACATCCATGGTAGAAACAGCATACACTCTGTCTTCCAATAATATATGGTAGTAGTCAACAGTTAAGCTGAAATCACCAATTGCTGCGGTCAAACCCAATGTAAAGTTAGTCGATAACTCGGGACGAAGCTCTTCAGCACCAAGTGCTTGGGCAACCGAACCACCTGCTGGAAACAAACCTGTCGCAACCGGAAACCCATTGGGTAAGCGTGTAGACACATTGGTTGTACCTTGCTGACCTGGAGTTGGTGCTCTGAAACCAGTTCCGTATGAACTACGAACTGCAAACTCGTCGGTAAATTGGTAAATAGCAGCGACTTTATAAACTAGCTCGGAATCAAAATCAGAATAATCTTCATAACGTAGTGCAGCTTGTGCAAATAGTTTGTCAGTTAGATCACCTGAAATATCCACATAAGCAGCATAAGAATCACGAGAGTATTTGCCTGAGAACTCAGGGGAGTAACCTGGGAAACCATTAGAACCTACACCAACAACACGGTAAACCGGATCTAATCCTTCAATACCGTCGTCTTCAAAACCGTCACCATCTACATCATTGGTCGTATAGTTAGCACAATCTAATGTCGAACCATTGTCAATAACAGCTTCACCAGCTTCAGTTGGTACATAATCATCTGTACAGAAATCCCATGGATCTGCGGAGGCGTAAGGACCCGCAAAATAGGAGTCTTCTTCTCCACCGGAGATTTCATATGACTCATCCATATAACTCAAACCAAAAGCAAGAACGTATTCAGCCAGGTCATAGGTAAAGTCAGCTTGAATTTGCGTCTCTTCATTACTTAAATCACCCGGTTTAAATGACGTAGGTGATAAGTTACCCATTGATGGGTTAATAGTATTGCTTAACGTATACGAAATTTCATTGTAACCATAGCGGGCACTTATATCGTAAGTAAAAGCATCGTTCACACCTTTAATACCACCAAGCAGTGAGTAGTCAGTTACGTCTCCGAAGAAACGTGGTGTGAATCCACCAGGAAATATTTCGATTGGGCTCCATATTGAACCATCTTCTAAACGAAGATCTTCAATGGTGCCATTACCTGGATAACGATAAAAGAATGCACCGTCTCCCTCACTTTCGGAATAATTTCCGAATCCGTAGAGTTCAACGTCATCTGAAAGTGAATAACCTGTGTTAACAAATATACGAGTGCCACTTGAATTAGGCTGTCCCCAAGGTTGAACTTGAGATGAACCATGGACTGTTTGACCTTGCAATTCTGCAGCGGCAATATACTCGGCAGATTGATCGTCTACACAGAACCAAGATTCGCAATATTGTGTTCCTCTAAACGTAGCTTCTGAATCGGAGTACTCAGCAGAGATACTTAGAAAACCGTCATCACCAAGAGCAAAACCTTTGTTACCAGCGATAACTAATTGATCGCCATCACCTTCAAAATATTGTCCTATTTCGGCTGAAAACATCCCACCTTCGGTGTTATTTTTTAGCTGAAAATTGATTACACCAGCGATGGCGTCAGAACCGTATTGCGCAGCAGCACCATCACGGAGTACCTCTACACTGGCAATGGCAGCAGTTGGAATAGTAGCCAAATCCGGCCCTTGCGTACCTGAACCACCAATAGAGACTAAAGAAGCACGGTGGCGTCGTTTAGAATTCACCAGTACTAAGGTTTTGTCGGTAGGCAAACCACGCAATTGAGCTGGGCGGATAAAGGTTCCACCATCTGAAATAGGTTGGCGAGAGACCGAATAGGATGGCACTAAGGTTTTTAGTACATCATTCATATCCGAAAATGCTACTGCATTTAAGTCATCTGCACTTAATACATCCACGGGTACTGGAGAACTAGTCACAGTTCTTGGCGCTCCTCGAGCACCTACTATCGCAATTTTCTCAAGATTATCGTCTTCTGCTGCGGCTTCTTGCGCAAATGCTAAAGGTGCACTCAGCAGAGAAATAGCGCAACCAGATAAACCAGCTAATATGGCAGTATTGATTTTGGTTAATTTCATTGAGTGTTCCCTTATTATTATGTGTTCTCAGTATTACGTCCGTGACTTGTTGTCCGTGTTCTTATGTTTTTATTTTTGTTTTGATAAAAAATACCTAAACTTGTTATTACCTAAGGGTTTGCCCTTAAAGTGATCAACTAAGCACCAACTGCAGGCAAGAGAGTATTTTGTTTATCCTGTTAGCCGTATCAACTAACCCACAAGAGACTAAGAAAAGCACTGGCGACGCGGAAGAAAAAAGATTATTGAGGGTTATAGGGAAAATATTGAGCCTCTACATTTACATATAAGTATCAATAAGATACGAATTCATTTGTGCGTAAAAAAATATTCCCAAAAGTTCAAAAAAACATATTATTTACAATTTCAAGCTTTAATAATTATAAGAATGGTATAAAAAATGCTTAATTTACAAGCAATTACAGTAGATAGTGCAAAAGATGAGTTTCGAAATGGAATGTAACTAAATTAGTGCAATGGAGAATAAGAAATTCAATCAATTGAGTAACAGTGTTAGGAGCAATGTGCTGAATGAATACTAAACAGTTGGAGTATTTTTTAATAACCGTGCAAAAAGGTAGTATTGCCGCAGCAGCCAGAGAATTAGACATTGCTCAACCAGCTATCAGTCAGCAATTAGCAAACTTGGAAAGAGAAATGGGCGCCGCTTTGCTTGAACGCAGCTTTCGAGGAGTAACCCTAACGCAAGCCGGGCAAATATTTGTTAATCATGCTCAAACCATCACAAAAACAATCAATGACGCCAAAATTGAACTACAACAGTTAATAAGTAATCGCTCAGGTACAGTTCGGGTGGGCATGCTACCCTCTATCGGTAACGTGTTGTCCATGCCGCTGATCGCTGAAATTAATCGTTTCCATCCGCATATAAAATTAGAAATCAGCACGGGGCCCTCATACGCTGTAAAAGAATGGCTCAAAACCAATCAACTCGATATTGCTTTAACCTATGAGCAAGAAATTGATCAGAATTTCATGACCACCTTTCCTCTTATTGAAGAATATATGTATCTTGTTGTGGGCAGTAATGACAGTGCTGCCAATTATCAACAATTGCTTAACCGAGATACAGTGAATTTTTGGGAGTTGAGCCAATTTGAACTATTAACCCCTGGTTTAAAAGACGCACTGGGACAATTAATAAACACTTATGAACTCACCACAGGCGTTGCCTTAAAACATAATAAAGCCTATTCAGGGCAACTGATGACAGGTTTAAGGCAAGTAATTCAAGGTGAAGGTTTAATGATTTTACCTTCCTCAGCAATGTACCATTTAGAAGAAAGCAAGGTAGTCAAAACGTTAAAAATTGAACAACCGGAGATGACGCGTCTGGTACTAGCAACTACCAATAAGGGTATGCGTATCTCTGATGCCTCGATACAAATGTTGAATGTGATTAAAGCCGTAACAGCAAGCGAACAATCCTTAGCTCATTGGCGAGGTCGATTAGCAATGGCATCTGCAACGCCCGTAAATAGTCTATCAACGCTAAGCGCCGCCGCTATCTAACCTGGTAACCTTTTTACCTATATTTTGGCTGATGCAGCTTCTGATTGCGGTGTGAACGATCCAGAGCTAAGTAAAGCTGAACCAGTTGAAGAAGTTTGAATATTACCTTCTCTTAAATCTAATAATCGTAGGCCTCTTTGCGCATGATCCAAAGCCTGGGCTTGCCAATTTGATTGATGAAAGCGTTTTGAAGAGTAATAATAATATTCAGCACGCTGGAGACGCAGTCGACTATTGCGGTCTTGTTTCGTTTTATCCACCCTCTGTAACCTTTGCTCAAAATTTTTCAATAAATGAATCACAGGATCAGGTTTAGTTTCAGGTACAGGTTCGGTTTGCCCAATCACCATTGCCGAACTTAAAATTGCCACAATAATTACCGAAAATAACGTTAACTTTTTCATTGCGATATCCTATTCTCTGCACTTTTAACTTATAGACTGTTTTGCAGTTTTGATACCAAAATGAAAGGACAATTAATAGATCTCATAAAACAGATATTATCAATATAAACAATAACTTAAGTCAATTAAAACAGATTTAAACAACACCTGATAAAATTGCGTTCGCGTAGATAAGAAAAAATTGCTTATTGGCTTGTAATTTATACTTAGATTTTAAATGCGGGGGTTGACGAGCTAAATTAATAGTAAAAAAAGCGAAAGGCTAAATAGCTCGTAACAATAGACTGATTATAGTTCTAGTGGAGTTTGAGTCTGAACTGGATTGCAATTCATAAATAGAACCAGCCACAAAAGATGCCAACAGACCTCGAGGTGAGCTAATCCAATGTTTAGATTGATCCTGTGCCTTATCTAAAGCGTGACGTTTGATGTCTTTCGACACTTTATACAGCTCAGCTTTGTTTTCAACGATGGCTTTTTGATTAGCTAATAAATCTAACATGTTAATCGCCTTATTTTTCTCGTCTTAGTGGATAGTTTTGCGCGGATGAATTTTCACTTCTAGGCTCAAATAAAGTCTTGATCGTGGTTGATAAACCAATTGAACGAATCGCATTTTTGAAAATTCGATGTATGACCCAGAACATTAATACATTGATGACAATTAACGACAAGGCAACTATCAGCCAATGCACGCCAAAGGCATGTGCTCCATATCCAAGTGTCAGTAGCAGTGTCGTCCAAATGATTAAACTGATCCCCACCAGCAACAAAACACAAACTGCGCTAAGCAATAGTGCTTTACCTGATAGCGTTAACTCCTGAACAGCCAACGACTTGGCTTTGCTAATTTGCTCTTTTTGCGCATCCCATACTCTAGACCAATAGGCCTGCAGGTCCGAAAAATCTACAGCGTCATCTTTAGGCGCTGTAGACTCTTCATTATGGTGAGCGTTACCATCAACCATCGTCAGTTTACTTTCTTTTCAAAAATGCAGTGAGAGCCATACCTGCGGCAAATGCAATACCGGCGGTGGCAAGTGGATTTTCTTTAGTGAATTTGCCCACTGCAGATGAATTCCAGTAATCCTGCGCTTGTTGCTGTTTTTCCGATAGAGTTTCAGCTGAGGCGCTTGCTGAGTGTCTCACTTTTTCTTCAGTTTTAGCAGCTTGTTTTGCTAAGGAATCAACTGAATGATGAAGCGCATCAGTCATTTTATCTGCGATTGGAGTCTCCGACTTAGCAGTTGTTTCGTTAGCCATCTTTGCTGCCGATTGCGTTTGGTTCGTCATCTTGTTCTCCTTTTAAAGTTAGAATGCTATCGCCCCATAAATGGCGTATAGTACTTTTAAAATTGCAACGACTATGCCATCGAGAATTAAAGAACTAAGTCATTAAAAAACAGATAGTTAGAATAAGCATCTAACATGCTCTATTGAAAAATAGGGTTAACCTTGTAAATAGTTCTGATATCCTTTGCAACAATTACATCCATCTTTGAGAGCACTATCTTGGAAATAGGTCTTATCTGTTCAAGCTGCTTTTTAGTAGCGATAACCTTGCTACCCTTGTTGCCGAGTAATCATTGGTTATGTCGCAGCTGGGAATTTCCTAGGGTTCAGATCGTTTGCTTGATAATCATCAACGTACTAATGGTTTTATACTTAACCGAAGACTACCTAATGTACACTCTGCTGATAGTTAATTTAGCGAGCTTAATTTATCAGTCAATTTGGATTCTGCCTTACACATTTTTATATCCAAAAGAAGTGGAGCACGCTGATAGCTCATCAACTGAATCCAAGGTATCTATTAAAGTCATTACTGCAAACGTTTTAATGCCCAACAGATCGGCACAAAAACTAATTGATTTAATCCGTCAATACGAGCCAGATATTGTTGTTACGTTAGAGACCAACAAATGGTGGCAAGACGCAATGGAACCCATTCATGCCGACTTTCCCTTCAGAGTAAATAAACCATTAGATAACCTCTACGGAATGCACGTTTACAGCAAACACGAAATATCGGATTTAGAGGTACTGGAATTAATTGAAAAAGATATTCCCTCTGTTCATTGCCATATTAAATTTACCGAAAGCGTCAAAGTTAAATTCCATTTTTTACATCCAGCGCCGCCTTCACCTACTGAAAATGACACGGCAAAACCCAGAGATAAAGAGCTCATTTTAATAGCCAATAAAGTCGAGCCGTCCAAACAACCAATAATAGTCACCGGAGATCTAAATGACGTAGCTTGGTCACCTACCACAAGAGCTTTTCGGAAACTAAGTGGATTAAAAGATCCAAGGATTGGTCGCGGCTTCTTTAACACTTTTCATGCAGATTACCCGATAATCAGATGGCCATTAGATCACCTCTTTCATTCTCAACATTTTATGTTGGCTGACATTAAAAGGCTGCCATCGATTGATTCTGATCATTTCCCTCTCTTTACAGAGTTAGTGATAAAAGATAAATGGGATTAACACATTGGGGGAATTCTGGGAGAGGAATAGGAGCAGTCCGCTAGCAAGATTATATTTTGCAACACGGACTTAACTCTATTGCAGATTCAATCTATCGTTTAGCGATAATCCAAACAGCGTGAATTATGCCTGGCAAATAGCCGAGGATTGTAAGCAATATATTTAAGAAAAATGCGCCACTAAAGCCCACCTGTAAAAACACCCCAACTGGGGGTAAAAGAATAGCCAATATTAGCCTAATGATATCCATAATTTACCTCTTGATTCATTTGTTGTTAGTTGATAATAATATTAGAAGCCGCTCAATGAGCGGCTAGCTATCATTAAGTTATCGGTTAAGCAGTGAGTTCCTGCAGGGCTTTCATCTCGTCATGACAAGCTTGCATAGTGCCTCGAATTTCTCTAAGGGCTAACGTACATGTATCAGGCTGCTTTTCTGCAAGTGCCTCGTCGATTACTTCGAGTGTCTTGTCCTCAACCTCTTCAAGTTGACTAATATAGGTATGCTCTTTATCAAAAGATAAAAAACCTACCAATTTTGTGTACATGTTGCGTACATTGACGGCGATGGACTCACCAGTTTCTTTGTCACCTTGCTCTGCAATCGCAAAAGGCTGAAGTGCTTCGATTGCTGCTTTTTTCTCAAACATCATTCTCGCAAACACTTGCTTTACAGACTCATGGGTTGCTTTATCAATACTTTCTTCATAAAAATCTGCGCCTGCTTTTAGCACTTCAATCACGTCTGCTACTTTGTTCACTTGTTTTACTTCATTACTCATAAAAATCTCCTATTAATGACTTAAAGAAATAACCAAAGTTAATCATTGGTTGTTGAGTTACGCACTAAGGTAAATGCAGAAACCACACCATTTCTTAAAAACAGTTAGTAGAAGTTAAAACAGCACCATAAAAAATCGATTTTATTAATAAATATCAAATAGATATAAAAATAATAAAAAACAAAATGATTGAGACAAGAAGCCAGAAATATAAAAATTAAGTAGGCTTTATTTTACTAATGTAAAAAATTTACTCGAAAATTGGAAAGATTACATTGTTGGGATATTGAAAGGGAGGAAAATTAAAAAACCCCGCTAAATAAATTAGCGGGGAACTCACGCTTAGGGGATGTGTATAAGGTTAGGGTTACAACACATCCTCAGAAGCTACAGGATCTTCTGGTTTGACTGTTTTAGACAGCAACAACTCTGCTCTCAGACGCTTCTCGATATCGTCAGCCATATCAGTATGCTCTTTCAAATACTTAACCACGTTGGCTTTTCCTTGACCGATACGCTCGCCATTGTAGCTATACCAAGCTCCAGCCTTCTCAACAAACTTTTGCTTAACACCCAAATCAATAAGTTCGGCTTCTTTACAAATACCTTGGCCATATAGAATTTGGAATTCAGCCTGTTTAAATGGAGGTGCGACTTTGTTTTTAACAACTTTCACACGGGTTTCATTACCAACCACTTCATCACCGTCTTTAATCGCACCGATACGTCTAATATCTAGTCTTACAGAGGCATAGAACTTAAGTGCATTACCACCAGTTGTGGTTTCGGGCGAACCAAACATAACGCCAATTTTCATACGAATTTGGTTAATGAAGATTACCAAAGTATTTGAACGTTTAATGTTACCCGTTAATTTACGTAGCGCTTGTGACATCAGACGTGCTTGTAAACCAACATGAGAATCACCCATATCACCTTCGATCTCAGCTTTAGGCGTTAACGCAGCCACTGAGTCAACGACTACAACATCTACTGCGCCAGAACGAACTAACATATCGCAGATTTCCAATGCTTGTTCACCGGTATCTGGCTGCGAAACCAAAAGATCATCGATGTTTACCCCTAACTTTCCTGCATAGACAGGATCCAAGGCATGCTCTGCATCAACAAACGCACAGGTTTTACCCATTTTTTGCGCTTCAGCAATAGCTTGCAAAGTTAGCGTTGTTTTACCTGATGATTCAGGACCATATATCTCAACGACTCGTCCACAAGGAAGACCGCCTATTCCCAACGCGATATCAATCGTCAAAGAACCTGTTGAAATAGCTTCAATATCTAAAGCTTGGTTGTCTCCGAGGCGCATAATTGCACCTTTACCAAATTGTTTTTCAATCTGCCCTAGAGCAGCTGATAATGCGCGAGATTTATTATCGTCCATCGGAATGTCCTTCGAAAATAGCGTGATAAATTAAACAAGGGTTCAACGAACTTACTTATTAGTAACTTGACGTTAAGTTTATGCCCAGAAGTATACTGTATGATTATACAGTTACAAGTACAGTTTTACTTTTTTTACGAATTTCTGCTTTTGAAAGTTAAAAATACTATCCAAAGTTATTCAGCGTAACTATCTAAATACATGTTTAGACTTAGCTAATTCGTTGGCTAGTCTGTTGCAATGCAAATTCAATGGCCTGAAGTCTTACTTGATGCCGATCCCCAGAAAAAATCTGCTTTTCAGTAGAAATATCACCGTTGATAAAAAAACCAAACCAAACTAAACCAACGGGTTTATCTTCAGTTCCCCCATCCGGTCCTGCAATTCCACTAATAGAAACCCCAATTTCTGCTTGCGATTTTAGTGCGCATCCAGAGGCCATCTGCTCAACCGTTTGTAGAGACACTGCGCCAAATGACATCAAGATTTCTTGTCTCACTCCTAATAAAGATTGTTTAGCGTCATTAGAATAGGTAACAAAAGACTGTTTAAACCACTCAGAGCTTCCCGCAACACTGGTGATTGCAAAGGCGACACCGCCCCCTGTACAAGACTCTGCGCTACTAATCGTCCAACCTTTGCTTTTTAGCTGTTGTCCAAGTTGTTGGGAAACCCGCTCTATAGATTCGGTTAACATAATGCAAATATGCTCCATTTCAATGTTTATCTGGCAGATTGTACTAACAACTGCTAGAAAAAAAACCCATACTTCTTATAATGCCCAATTGTTTTTAATTGCCTTAATTCGATTAAGTTATTTATTCCGAACATAACCTCAACCTGCAAAGAGATCGCAACCTCAATGAGTAATAGCGTTAAACAGTCTGATCTAGATAGTCACACCCCTATGATGCGTCAATATTTAACAATAAAGGCGGAGCATCCAGACATTCTTTTGTTTTATCGAATGGGGGATTTTTATGAGCTGTTTTTTGACGACGCTAAAAAAGCATCCGAGTTATTGGATATTTCTCTTACTGCCAGAGGCAAATCTGGTGGTAATGCTATTCCTATGGCTGGCGTGCCTTATCATGCAGTTGAAAATTACCTAGCCCGTTTAGTAAAAATGGGACAGTCAGTGGCCATTGTTGAACAAGTTGGAGATCCGGCGACCAGCAAAGGCCCAGTGGAAAGACAAGTACAGCGTATTGTGACCCCTGGAACCGTGACTGATGAAGCCTTGTTAGAAGATAAACAAGACAATTTACTAGCCGCCGTTTTTGCCCGTAAAGAGGTGTTTGGTGTGGCTATTCTAGATATAACAAGTGGCCGTTTTAGTATTTCTGAATTGTCTGGAGAAGAAGCGCTTTTAGCCGAATTACAGCGCTGTAACCCGGCAGAATTACTTTACCCTGAAGGGTTTAGTCACCTGCACTTAATAGACAACCGAGTTGGACTGCGTCGCCGTCCAGTTTGGGAATTTGATTTTCAAACCGCCAGCAATCAACTGAATCAGCAATTTGGTACCACTGAACTAAATGGCTTTGGAATTCAAGACGCAAAAATTGCCATATGCGCTGCAGGTTGTATTGTTCAATATGTTAAAGACACCCAACGCTCAGCTTTACCACACATACGCAATATTCAGTTGCAAAACAATGACGATACCGTGCTCATGGATGCAGCCACAACGCGCAATCTAGAATTAACCTTGAATTTATCTGGCGGCGTTGAGCATACTTTAGCAAGCATCTTAGATTTTACTGTCACGCCAATGGGCAGTCGCTTGTTAAAACGCTGGATTCAAACCCCGATTCGCGACTTGCAGGTAATAAATAGCCGTCAACAACAAATACAAGCCTTACACCAAAGCGAATACGAAGACTTACGCGACATGCTGAAGTCGGTTGGCGATATGGAACGCTGCTTAGCAAGGTTGGCGTTACGTTCAGCGCGACCAAGAGATTTCTCTCGGTTGAGCAACGCATTTGACATGCTGCCAGAAATTCAAAACAAGTTAGCCGATTTAGGTTCAAATTTTCAGACGTTGAGTACAAATATCAACAACTTCCCTGAATTTAGTGACTTATTGAATAAAGCCATTATTGTTAACCCTCCGGTATTAATCCGTGATGGAGGTGTAATCGCTCCTGGTTACAATGAAGAGTTAGATGATTTACGAAACTTAGCAAAAGGTGCAACAGACTACCTTGAGCAATTGGAAATCAGAGAAAAAGAACGCACCGGCATTCACTCGCTAAAAGTCAATTATAACAAGGTTCATGGATACTATATTGAAGTCAGTCGCAGTTACGCGGATCAAGTACCTGCAGATTATGTGCGCCGCCAAACCCTCAAGAATAATGAGCGTTATATCATTCCTGAGCTCAAGGAACACGAAGATAAAGTCCTTACCAGTCAAGGACGCGCATTAGCCTTAGAAAAACAATTGTATGAACAGTTGTTTGATTTATTGCTACCGCAACTCAATGAACTCATGGCATGCGCTATGGGATTAGCTGAACTCGACGTAATTTGTAATTTAGCACAAAGAGCTGATGCCTTAGACTTACATTGTCCTGAAATGAGTGAAGAGACGGGAATATTTTACGAACAAGGTCGCCACCCTGTAGTAGAAAATGTTATGAAAACCCCTTTTATCGCCAACCCGTTAGCCATGACACCAACAAGACGGATGTTAATTATTACGGGGCCTAATATGGGTGGTAAATCAACCTATATGAGGCAAACAGCTTTAATAGTGCTTATGGCTTATATAGGCTCATTTGTACCGGCACAGCAAGCAGTAATCGGCCCGATAGATAGAATTTTCACCCGTATTGGTGCTTCAGATGATCTCGCTTCCGGCCGTTCGACCTTCATGGTTGAGATGACCGAAACCGCTAATATTTTAAACAATGCAACGGCTAACAGTTTAGTGTTGATGGACGAAATTGGTCGCGGTACCAGCACTTATGATGGCCTGTCGTTAGCTTGGGCATGCGCCGAATACCTCGCCTCACAAATTAACGCCTACACACTTTTTGCCACCCATTACTTTGAGTTAACAAAATTAGCTGCAGAACTCGATTCCCTGGCCAATGTGCATCTTGATGCTGTTGAACACAACGACGAAATTCGTTTTATGCATGCAGTACAAGAAGGACCTGCCAACCGCAGTTACGGTTTGCAAGTAGCGCAATTAGCAGGTGTGCCCAAAAGTGTTATTCGCTCAGCCAAAGCGAAACTCGCAATTTTGGAGAAACAACCAAATATAGAAGTTGATGAACTAACAGTAAGTAATCACTCACAGCAATTAGACTTATTGGATTCTGTAGATGAGTTACGGATTAAATTAAAGCAAATTGACCCCGATGAATTGACGCCTAAAGAAGCATTGGCACTACTTTATTCATTGAAAGAAATCAGTAACCAATCCTAAGTATTTGATAGTTATTCGCGGCTTATAGATTTAGATTATTTCATATCAAAATTTGTCGCGCTTAAATGAAAAAGTTCGTTGTATGGACAGGCAGCTTTCCGTATACTGTTGAGCCGTCCATACGCCGAAAATTTATCGGTCCCTTGGTCAAGTATTCTTATTCAACTCCAAACGTCTTAGGTTACACATGACACATTATATTTTCGTCACAGGTGGTGTCGTTTCATCACTTGGAAAAGGTATTGCCGCAGCTTCGTTAGCTGCAATCCTCGAAGCTAGAGGATTGAAAGTTACGATGCTCAAATTGGACCCATATATTAACGTGGATCCGGGCACCATGAGCCCCATCCAACACGGCGAAGTATTTGTTACCGATGACGGTGCAGAAACAGATTTAGATTTAGGTCATTACGAGCGCTTTATTCGCACCCGCATGACTAAGCGCAATAACTTCACTACAGGTCGCGTTTACGAAGAAGTGTTAAAACGTGAAAGACGCGGTGATTATCTTGGTGCAACTATTCAGGTTATTCCACATATTACTAATGAAATAAAGCGCCGCGTAATCGAAGGTGCCGAAGGGGTAGATGTCGCGATTGTTGAAATTGGTGGCACTGTTGGTGATATTGAATCACAACCGTTTCTCGAAGCAATTCGTCAATTGGGAGCAGAGCTTGGTCGCGAGCGCGCAATGTACATGCACCTAACACTAGTTCCTTATATGGCCGCTTCTGGAGAGGTGAAAACGAAACCCACTCAGCATTCAGTTAAAGAATTACGTTCTATCGGTATCCAACCGGATATTCTGGTTTGCCGTTCAGAAAGCGCCCTTCCCTCAAACGAACGTCAAAAGATCGCATTGTTCACGAACGTCCCCGATAAAGCAGTTATTGGCCTTAAAGATGTTGATAGTATTTATCGAATTCCAGCGGGATTAAAAGCCCAAGGAATGGATGAGTTAGTGGTTAAACGTTTTGGTTTGGACTGCCCTGAAGCTGATTTAACTGAATGGGAACAGGTTTTATACGCAGAATCAAATCCAACTGGCGAAGTAAACATTGGAATGATTGGTAAATACGTAGAATTACCCGATGCTTATAAATCAGTTAACGAAGCGTTAAAACATGCCGGCCTTAAAAACCGCTTATCAGTTAATATCCGTTATATCGATTCGCAAGACATTGAAAGCAAGGGCGAAGCTGTGTTACAAGATCTTGACGCTATTCTGGTCCCTGGCGGGTTTGGTGAACGAGGAATTGAAGGTAAAATTGCCGCGGCGAAATATGCACGCGAAAACAAAATACCTTATTTAGGGATATGTTTAGGTATGCAGGTGGCGTTAATCGAATATGCTAGAAATGTGACTGGCATGGCCGATGCTAACAGCACCGAATTTAATCCAGAAACGCCTTTCCCAGTGGTGGGTTTGATCACTGAGTGGCAGGAAACTGACGGTAGCACAGAGGTCAGAGATGAAAGTTCTGATCTTGGTGGTACAATGCGTCTGGGTAGTCAATTGTGTCATTTGATTCCAGATACAAAGGTTCAGCAGACCTATGGTAATACAGAAATTTATGAGCGCCATAGACACCGTTATGAAGTGAACAACAACCTACGTAGCGAAATCGAAGCGTCAGGATTGGTTGTATCTGGTTTATCAACTGATAAACGTTTGGTGGAGGTAATTGAATTGCCTAACCACCCATGGTTTATAGCTGGCCAATTTCACCCTGAATTTAACTCTACACCCCGTGACGGCCACCCATTATTTACTGGGTTTGTGCACGCCGCTGGTGAATACCATAAAAATAATAATTAAAGAAAAATCAAGCGCCTATTCGCATAATCATAAAATATAGCCCCATTGGGGGTTATATTGTGCGTGTGCTTAGAACGTAAATTAAACATTTTTATAAGGCAACAAAAATGGCAAAAATCAGCAAGATTATTGGCCGTGAGGTAATGGACTCGCGTGGTAACCCAACTGTAGAGGCAGACGTATATTTAGAAAGTGGTGCCTGGGGCAGAGCATGCGCTCCATCTGGTGCATCTACTGGTTCTCGCGAAGCTTTGGAATTGCGCGATGGTGACAAATCTAGATATCTAGGAAAAGGCGTTTTAAAAGCCGTAGCAGCAGTAAACGGTGATATTCAAACATCTTTGCTAGGCAAAGATGCGCTAGACCAACGTGCAGTTGATCAAATCATGATCGATTTAGACGGCACCGAAAATAAAGAACAATTTGGTGCTAACGCCATTTTGGCGGTTTCTCTAGCAGTGGCAAAAGCTGCGGCTATGGAGAAGAAAATACCGTTATATCAACATATTTCAGAACTTAACGGTACACCAGGACAATATTCAATGCCGGTTCCAATGATGAATATCATCAACGGTGGTGAACATGCTGATAACAACGTCGATATTCAAGAATTTATGGTTCAGCCTGTAGGCGCACCTAACTTCCGTGAAGCGCTACGCATGGGTGCTGAAATCTTCCACAGCTTGAAAAAAGTATTGTCTGCAAAAGGTTTAAGTACTGCAGTTGGCGACGAAGGTGGCTTTGCTCCGAATTTGAGCTCTAACGAAGAAGCTCTTAAAGTTATCATTCAAGCCGTTGAAAGTGCTGGTTATGTGATGGATAAGGACGTTACTCTTGCCCTTGATTGTGCATCATCTGAGTTTTACGTAGATGGTCAGTACAATATGAAAGGTGAAGGTAAAATCTTTAACTCAGAAGAGTTCAGTGATTACCTAGCGGACCTATCAGCTAAATATCCAATTATCTCAATTGAAGATGGTTTGGATGAAAGCGATTGGGATGGTTGGGCTTACCTAACTGGTAAAATTGGCGATAAAATTCAACTAGTTGGTGATGACTTGTTCGTAACCAATACTAAAATTTTAAAACGCGGTATCGACAATGGTGTAGGTAACTCTATCCTCATTAAGTTTAACCAAATTGGTTCACTTTCCGAGACATTAGATGCAATTAAGATGGCAAAAGATGCAGGTTTCACTGCTGTTATCTCTCACCGTAGTGGCGAGACTGAAGATGCAACTATCGCTGATTTAGCGGTGGGTACAGCTGCTGGTCAAATCAAAACGGGTTCACTATGCCGCTCTGATCGTGTGGCTAAGTACAACCAATTGCTTCGCATTGAAGAAGCTTTAGGTGACTCAGTTAGTTACGGCGGTCGCGCTGAAATTAAAGGTCAATAAAGCCTAATGAGCATGTACCAGCCTAAGTTTTATCTGGTACATGCTTACAACTACCCTAATTGTCTGATATAAGTCAGATAATGTCCGATACCAATCATCAACAACAAGTTGATATATTCGCCTCCGATCAAAGACAGCGCCATTTTGCCGAGCTGTGCAATGCCCTGTATGAAAGAGAATTGCTGTCATTAAGCAAGAGTACTGTCAACAATATACGGTTATTACAGCGTAGGTTGTCAGGATTGCCTTATCATATTAAAAATGCAGCTGAATACTTACTAGCTCAAAGTTACCCCATCGAAGTAGACGTCCACAACGGCAGTTGGCAAGCTAAACAAGCGGCTAAATGTGTGAGCGCCAAATACGATCCGCAAAAATTATTGGCATGGTTTCAAAGCCATGTTCGTATGGGTTTGCCATCGCCTATTTGCATCAGTGATATGGGCATAGAAACAGTAGAATTAGACTCTGTTGATAGAATAGACAAAGAAAACCATAAATTACATTTCAACAAACACGGCTGGTTTGATTTCAACGGAACATTTCTTGGTGAGTATGACCATTCATTGCAAAGTAAAACCTTATTGATTCCAAATAAAGGCAATATTACAGCTGCTTGTTGCGGCCATAGTTGGAACCACAAAGGCAAAACCATTCCCAGAACACTCAGCCTTAGAGAATTACTTTTATCCACCACAATTAACTGGAAAACCTACAAGTAGTTAATAACCGAACAGCAAATAAATGAATCCTCAAAGATAGTTCAAGGATATACCTTTTTGTTAAGCAAAGTGGCTGCAAAAATGAGACCAATAAAGCACTGCTTATCCCGAGAACAGGTTAGTTATTCCAAAGCGATATATAAGGATTTATTATCTAAGGTTGACGCATAGGCCGATAAAGGATACAAATACACCACTAGAGAATTTACTCAAAATTTGATTAATTGAGAGCAATGTGACATTACGTAAAGCAACTTTACTCAACATCCTACTACTTCTGGCAGCGAGACTGCACGGGTAGGTTGTAAATGTCACAACTGATTTTAAAACCCGTGCAACGCACGGGTTTTTTTATATGGGCAATATACTTAACAGGAGAAAAAATATGTCTAATCAAGTGAAAATATTTGATACAACCTTGCGTGATGGCGAACAAGCGCTGCCAGCAAGTCTCACTGTTAAAGAAAAACTGCAAATAGCATTTGCCATTGAAAGATTAGGCGTAGACATTATAGAAGCAGGATTTCCAGTTTCGTCACCGGGTGATTTCGCTTCTGTACAAAGTATTGCAAGAGAAATCAAAAACGCCACTGTATGTGGATTATCTAGAGCCCTAGAAAAAGATATTGATGCCTGCGGTGAAGCGTTAAAGGTCGCAGATCAATTTCGTATCCATACTTTTATTGCCACCTCTGATATTCATGTTGGTGCAAAGCTTAAAAAATCCCAACATGAAATTGTTGAAATGGCAGTGCATGCCATAAAACATGCGCGCCGCTATACCGATGATGTGGAATTTTCCTGTGAAGATGCTGGACGCACGCATATCGATTATTTGTGTCGTATGGTTGAAGCTGCCATAACCGCTGGCGCAACAACAGTGAATATCCCTGATACTGTGGGCTACACGACGCCAACAGAATTTGGCGGCATCATCAAAAACCTATTTAACCGCGTTCCAAACATCGACAAAGCAACAATTTCTGTACACTGTCACAATGATTTAGGTTTGGCTGTTGCCAACTCATTGGCGGCGGTTGAAAACGGCGCTCGACAAGTTGAAGCAACAATTAATGGTATTGGTGAGCGAGCAGGTAACTGCTCTTTAGAAGAAATTGCAATGATTTTGCAAACCCGTCAAGCCATGTTGGGATTACAAACCAACATCAACTCCCACGAAATTTCACGCACCTCTAAATTAGTAAGTCAGCTGTGTAATATGCCAGTTCAGGCCAATAAAGCCATTGTCGGTACTAATGCGTTTAGTCACTCTTCCGGTATTCACCAAGATGGCGTATTGAAAGCGCAAAATACCTACGAAATCATGACACCGGAAAGCGTGGGCATAAACAAAAACAACTTGAATCTTACATCACGTTCAGGTCGCCACGTTATTAAACATCGATTAACCGAATTAGGTTACAAAGAGAGTGATTACGATTTAGAAGCAATCTACGCTGCATTTTTGAAATTGGCCGACAAAAAAGGTCAGGTGTTTGATTACGATTTAGAAGCACTGTTGTTTTTTGATCAACAAAAACAAGAGCAAGCTCATTTCGAATTGCTTTATTTACAGGCAAACTCGGGGCGAGAAATCATTCCTAGTGCCACCGTCAAAATGCGTATCGGTGAAATTGAAATCACTGAGTCAGCGGTTGGTAATGGCCCTGTAGACGCAGCATTTAACGCCATTACGAAAGCCATTGGGCACAGCCGCGTAGATGTGGTTGACTTCAAACTCGACTCTAAAGGTGAAGGCGCCGATGCATTAGCTCAAGTAAGCTTGATTGCTGAATATAATGGCCGCCGCTTTAACGGTATTGGCCTAGCCACTGACATCGTAGAGTCCGGTGTAAAGGCACTGATTTACGTGTTAAACAATACACATTTAGCCGACCAAATTGATCAACAGAAGAAACAACAAATAAAAATTGCAGGGGTTTAATAAGTACATGTCTAATTATGAAATTGCCGTATTACCAGGAGACGGTATAGGTCCGGAAATAATGGCTGAGGCTAGAAAAGTACTCAGTGCAGTTGAAAAAACCTGTGGGTTGTCATTCACTCTGAACGAATATGATGTAGGTGGCTTAGCCATCGATAATCACGGGCAGGCGCTACCAGAATACACGCTAAAAGGATGCGAACAAGCAGATGCTATTTTGTTTGGTTCGATTGGTGGCCCTAAGTGGGACAGTTTACCTCTAGAGCAACGCCCAGAAAGAGCCGCGCTGCTGGCGTTACGTGGTCATTTTGATTTATTTAGTAATTTACGACCTGCAAAAATTTACCCTGGTTTAGAAGCCTTATCTCCACTTCGCGCTGATATTGCGGCAAGCGGCTTTGATGTTTTAGTTATCAGAGAACTTACTAGTGGCATTTATTTTGGCCAACCTAAAGGCTTAGAAGGCGAAGGTGAAGAACAGTTTGCGTACGACACCATGCGTTATTCAAAACGAGAAATTCGTCGTATTGCCAAAAGCGCCTTTGAAGCTGCAATGAAACGCGGTAAAAAAGTCACCTCAGTTGATAAAGCAAATGTATTAGTGTGCTCACGATTATGGCGTGAAGTTACTGAGGAAGTCGCAAAAGATTATCCAGAAGTAACCTTAGAACATATATATATCGATAACGCGACTATGCAGTTGCTTCGTTACCCCAACGAGTTCGACGTAATGCTTTGCTCTAACTTGTTTGGCGACATTATATCTGATGAATGCGCAATGATTACGGGCTCTATGGGTTTATTACCATCGGCAAGTGTGAATGAAAGCGGATTTGGTATGTTCGAACCAGCCGGGGGCTCAGCGCCGGATATAGCGGGCAAAGGCATCGCCAATCCAATTGCCCAAATCTTATCTGCTTCAATGATGCTACGTTACAGCTTAAATCAAACAAAAGCAGCAGACCAAATTGATGATGCGGTACGTAAAGCATTAGCTGAAGGTGTATTGACTGGGGAACTACTTCCACCAGAAAAACGTCATCTTGCTAACACTACGTCGCAAGTGGGTGATGTGATTTGTCAGCACATATTATCTTCCGTACAAATTAACTAGAATTAGCCAGTAGGCTCAGATTTAAATTTAGGAATTAAAAATGGCAAAATCATTATACGACAAAATCTGGGAATCCCATGTTGTCGACCAATTGGGTGACGATACTCTTATTTATATCGATCGTCACTTAATCCATGAAGTGACCTCACCTCAGGCATTTGCAGGATTAAATGACAAGGGACGTAAAGTTAGATGTCCCCATAAAACCTTCGCGACTATGGATCACAGTATTTCTACTCGCTCATTAGCCATTGATGCTTGTGGACCAGAAAATCAATTACAGCTACAAACCTTAGCCAATAACTGTAAAGAACATGGCATTGAATTATTCCCTGTAGGCCATCAAAAACAAGGTATAGTCCATGTTATTGGACCTGAGCTTGGCTTAATTCTACCCGGAATGACGGTGGTTTGTGGTGATTCACATACTGCAACTCATGGCGCTTTCGGGGCCCTTGCTTTTGGTATTGGTACCTCGCAAGTTGAACACGTATTTGCAACCCAAACATTAAAACAAACCAAAGCTAAAAGTATGTTAATTAATGTTGATGGCAAACTTCCCCTTGGCATCACAGCAAAAGATATCATCTTAGCGATTATTGGTACTATTAGTCATGCAGGCGCAACCGGTTACGTTATTGAATATGCAGGTGAAGCAATTCGTGGTTTGACCATGGAAGAGCGCATGACAGTATGTAACATGACCATTGAAGCGGGTGCAAAAGCAGGCTTTATCGCGCCTGATGAAACCACCTTTGAATATATTAAAGGTCGCGAATATGCGCCATCTGGCGAAGCTTGGGATAATGCAGTCGCATATTGGAAAACCCTGCATTCTGATGATGGTGCGCATTTTGACAAAGTAGTTGAATTGCAAGCCAAAGACATTGCACCACAAATTACTTGGGGAACGAACCCTGGCCAAGTAACGGGTGTAACCAACACGATTCCAACACCGCAAGATTTCAGCGATCCTATTGAGCGTGAATCAGCCATTAAAGCACTTGCTTATATGGACTTAAAAGCAGGTACAAAACTAACTGATGTTTCGGTTAATAATGTCTTTATTGGCTCTTGTACTAATAGCCGAATCGAAGATTTAAGAGCTGCGGCGGCAATTGCTCAAAAAGGTAAGGTAGTAGACGGTGTTACAGCCATTGTGGTGCCTGGTTCAGTGACCGTAAAACAGCAAGCTGAAGAAGAAAAACTCGATCAGATTTTCATTGATGCTGGTTTTGAATGGCGGTTACCAGGTTGTTCAATGTGTTTGGGTATGAATGACGATATTCTGAAAGCCGGTGATAGATGTGCATCAACGAGTAATCGAAATTTCGAAGGTCGCCAAGGCCGAGGTGCCAGAACCCACCTAGTTTCTCCAGCAATGGCAGCAGCGGCTGCGATCACTGGCCACTTCATTGATGTACGAGATTTGTAGGAGCAGATGATGACAGGATTCACAACCCATTTGGGTACAGCAGCACCACTTGACCAAGCCAATGTGGATACAGACCAGATCATTCCAAAGCAATTCTTAACCGGAGTGACTCGCACAGGTTACGGTAAACACCTATTCCACGATTGGCGCTATTTAGATTTGCACGAACAAGAAGTTAACCCTGACTTTGCTCTCACTAAACCTGAGTATCAGGGTGCTAGCATTCTTTTAGCTCGTGAAAACTTTGGCTGCGGTTCAAGTCGCGAACATGCACCTTGGGCACTTGCCGATTTTGGTTATAGCGTAATTATTGCCACCAGTTTTGCAGATATTTTTTATGGCAACTGTATTAATAATCAACTATTACCAATCACCCTTAGCAGCTCAGAAATGGATAATTTGTTCAGCATTGTAAAAGATAACCCTGAAACACAAATTTTCATTGATTTACCCAATCAAACTGTAAAAGTTGCTGAACAGGAGTATCACTTTGATATACCTGAGCATCATAAAAACAACTTGATTAAAGGGCTTGATGCGATTGGTCAAACGCTGGAATTAGATGACAAAATATTGGATTACGAAAACAACGCATTTGCTTGGTTAAGATAATTCTCCAATCAAAACAGCATCCAGGTTCAATGGAGTAAAATCCTTGCCTGGATGTATGTTTTAAGCAGTAAACCACCATTTAAATAGAGATTTGAAATTATTATTGGGCTAAAATGCCCGTCAATTTTAAATACTAAAAAAGTGTGTTGGGAGTGCTGGGTAGTAATGCTTGAAGCGATCAAAATCGAAGATTTAAAGCCAGGCATGTTTGTTAATGATGTTATCGAACAAAACGGCAAACTTAGAATAAAAACCAAAGGCCTTGTTAAATCAGTCAAATCAATTGATATCTTAAAGTCCAAAGGTGTAACCAAAGTCGAAATTGATATTTCGCGCAGCAACCTTCCTCCTCCACCGGTAAATTCGGAACCCAAAGAAAGCACAACACAAGAAAATACTGCCCCAGTAAGTCCTAAGAAGACATCTTTTAGCGATAGTGAACAACTTGAAGCTGCGACTAAACTATATGACGAAGCGTTGACGATCCAAAGCCGTTTCTTTAAACGTTTAGCCGCCAACGATACTCCCTCACTTTCTGATGTAAAAGATTTAAGTGCAAATATAATTGAGTCAGTATTCAACATGCCAAACGGCCTGAGTTGTTTAACTTTGCTGAATAAGTCAGGAAAATACTTGCTGGAACATTCTTTGAATTGTTCGATTTTGTTGACAATGTTCGCAAAGTACAGAGATATGGGTCGGCAAGCAATTGAAGAGTTAAGTTTAGCCGGTTTGTTAATGGACGTTGGTATGACAAATATGCCAAAAGACATTACCCAATCTGCTGGAAAGCTCACACCGCAACAAAAAGAAATTATTACGACTCATGTAGACATTGGTCTCGACTTAGTGGACCGCTGTGGTGATGTTGCAGCATCAGTACAAGATATTATCTTTAACCATCACGAACGAATTGATGGTTCCGGCTATCCCGATGCACAAACTGATCATGATGTCAGCGAATATGCCAGAATGGCGGGGATTGTTGATAGCTACGACGCAATGATTAATGATCGGCCGTTCAGAAAAGCGGTAACCCCTTCCAGAGCACTGGTTAAACTGCTAAGCGATGAAAGCTACGATCAAGTATTGGTTGCTCAATTCATTAAGTGTTTGGGCGTACACCCTGTAGGCTCACTTGTAAAACTCGACAATGATAGATTGGCAATAATAATGCGGGGCAATAAAGAAACCCCAATGAAGCCTATAGTCGCGGCTTTTTATAACTTAAAAACAGCTAGCTATTCAGAAGTAAAAAAACTCGATTTAAGTCAAGTCAATGTAAAAATTATCAGTGCCGTTCGCCCCGAAGAGTTTGGACTAAATTTGACCAAGTTTTTAAAAGAAATTTTAATCACCGCACTTTAGAAAGACATATTGGGCATTTAAGCTTAAATTTGAATGCCCATTGCAAAGCAACAATGATTACCAGTCAGACAGCGCATCCATACTAAACTCTTGTCCTTTAAACGTCATAATCACGTGTTGTGGCTCGATTCCTATTAAAACCAGCCCATCCTCAATTTCCTGCCCTTCTACTACCCTTTTGCCGTTCACCCTAACCCATCGTTCTTCTGGGGCAGAAACATACATGTGAGCAGAGAATGCCATACTGGGCAGTTCTGTTAGTACCCACGCAGGAAGTTCATTGACTGCCGGAACATCTCTTATCGGTTGTGCATCATCCGTTGGATCAACCGGTGTTTCATCGCCAATGGAAGCCAACGCATTTCGGAAGCGCTGTAATAATTCTGGTGGAATATTATTTTGTTCGTCTGCGTTTGTTTGTTCTTGTTCAGCTTGTTGCTCTGCTAATAATTGCGCCGTTTCGTCAACCGAGACATTTTCATTGCTATCTTGCTTTTGATTTGACGGTGGTGTTTTAGGCTGTTCCGGTTTAACGTCAACCATATCACTTGGTTCAATATTGGTTTGTTTTTCAGTAGCTTGTGAGTCTTGTTGCTCTTCAAGTTCGTCTTCGGTAATGCTACTGTTAGGAAGCGGCGCTGCCGTTTGCACAGTGTCAGTCGACTGATGAATTAACTGCGTAACTGTCGTCAAATTTGCTAACACTAAACCAACACAAAATCCGCCTGCTACTACCACTGATGCGATTAACGATTTTTTACCATAGTATTGCCATGCTTCTGGTAACTCTTGCACTGAAGGCAAAAATAAACTGCGATTAAACTGCTCTGATATGCCTTGGTCAATATTCTGGGTAACCGTGCTGGTATCTTCAACCAATTGCTGGGTTTTTGATTTGGCAATTTTCGGCTTTTTAACCTCCACTGTCATGTCAGGATCAATTTCAACTTCCTGCACGCCCATTTCAGCTAGCGCCTTTACCATATCAGAGCTGCTCACAAGCCCTGATTTTTTTATCTTAACTGGTCCGTTTTGGGCGGTAACTTTGATGATTACCATACCGGCTTTGAGTTGGTCTACACTGATCTTTTGGGTCATGTTAGCCTCCTACCATATAGCCGACAGACGCAGCGGCAAGGAAGCATGCGGCCAATATCAAGGTCCATTGTTTTCCTTGCCGCTGTTTTACCACATCATCGCCAAGTATTTGTCTCGCTGCTGCAATAAAAATATGGCGACGAACAATTGCATGTTGTTTTGTAAAAGACAACGTTAAAGCGCGGTCGCAAAGCAAGTTAATCACCCGTGGAATGCCGCCGGTTATCTGATAAATGGCTTGCAAAGTGGGTTTGCTGAAAATACGTTCGTGTCCGCCAGCCACAGACAGACGATGGGAAATGTAATTTTTGACTTCTATTGAGGATAAAGGCAGTAAATGGTATCTGGCCGTTATACGTTGTGCTAACTGTCTCAGTTCATTACGTTTTAATAATTGCTGTAATTCAGGTTGACCTATCAATACCACTTTTAAAAGTTTTTCCCGATTTGTTTCTAAATTGGTTAACAGCCGCAGTTGCTCTAATACTTCAGGTAAAAGATGTTGCGCCTCATCAACAATAAGCACTGTATTAATGCCGTGTGAATGATTTGTTGTGAGTTTAGTTAGTATTTTATCGGTGAAGTATTTAAGGCTTGCTTGCTTTTTAAGGTAACGAATTTTTAATTCATCACAAATACTTGCCAATAGCTCGATTGCAGAGAGCGTTGGATTGAGAATCATTGCCACTTGGGTATTGTCGGGTAATTGTTGCAATAATTTTCGCGAGACAGTGGTTTTCCCTGTACCTACCTCACCGGTGAGCATCACAAAGCCGCCACTTTCACGTAAACCAAAAATTAAATGAGCGAGCGCTTCTTTATGGCGAGGACTCATATAAAGATAATCAGGGTTAGGCGCTATTGAAAAAGGGTTATCGGATAATCCAAAATAATTCAGGTACATATGTGCTTATAAAAACCAATCCAAATTTGCGACGAATAAGGTAACACTATTTGAGGTTAACTCAAAGACTGCTTACTATAGGATTTATAGTCCGACGATAAAGTGAGTTGTTAACTGATGAATTGTTTTTTAGTAGGTGGCGCTGTACGCGATAAATTACTCGACCGCAAAGTAAGCGACCGAGATTGGGTAGTAGTGGGAGAAACAGTAGATTCAATGTTAGCGGCTGGATATGAGCAGGTCGGCAGTGATTTCCCGGTATTTTTGCATCCCAAAACCAAAGAAGAATATGCCTTAGCGCGTACTGAACGAAAAAGCGGGAAAGGCTATACAGGCTTTGAAGTAAACAGTGAACGTAGCATTACTCTTGAAGAAGATCTAAAACGCAGAGACTTAACCATCAATGCCATGGCGTTAGATAAAAATCAGCAATTGATCGACCCCTTTAATGGTCAAAATGATTTGCATAACCGCCTATTACGACATGTGTCACCTGCATTTGTTGAAGATCCGTTACGCGTACTACGCGTTGCTAGATTCGCCGCACGTTATCATCAATACGGCTTTGAAATTGCGCCTGAAACGGCATCCTTGATGAAGCAAATGGTGGATCAAGGTGAGTTAGATCATTTGGTACCTGAACGGGTCTGGAAAGAAACTTCTCGAGCTTTATTGGAAAAAGACCCTGACATTTTTTTTGAAGTTCTCAGAGCATGCGGTGCCCTTAAAGTATGGTTTCCTGAATTGGATGTTTTGTGGGGAATTCCAAACCCAGTGCAATGGCACCCAGAAGTAGATACCGGTATTCATACGATGATGGTGATTCAACAAGCGGCTAAACTTAGTGATAATTTGGCGATCCGCTACGCGGCTTTAGTTCATGACCTTGGTAAAGGTCTCACCGATCCGGCTCAGTGGCCCTCACACCGAGAACATGAAGAGTTAGGTGTCGCACCAATACGCGCATTAAGTGAACGTTTGAAAGTACCAAATGAATGTAAAGAATTAGCGATTATGACCAGTGAGTATCACACTCACATTCATCGTGCATTGGAGCTTCGACCTGCCACTATATTAAAAGTATTAAACCATTGTGATGCTTGGCGTAAGCCGGAGCGTTTCAACAATTTACTGACAACTTGTATTGCCGATGCAAAGGGACGTACCGGGCTTGAAGACAGAGATTACCCACAGGCTGAATTCATCTGGAATGCTTATCAAGCGGCGATGAAAGTTGAAGTAAAATCGATTATAGAGGCCGGCGCAACCGGTAAAAACATTAAATTACGGCTTGATGAGAAGCGAATAAACGCAATTCGCGAGTTTAAACAAGCATATCAGCCGGATTAGGGTCGAATTATTCCTGATGAAAACGACAGAATCTAATTAAGGCTGCCCTAAACTGGATAAGTCCTCTATAATTGCGACAATTATGTAAATGGTACTAACCTCCACGGAAAAATATGTTTGAAGAATTAGATCTTGACGAAAAATTATGTCAAGCAGTTGCCGATATGGGGTACACATCCCCAACCAGTATTCAATCTTTGGTGATACCTCCCGCCATGGAAGGACAAGACATTTTAGCCAATGCACCAACAGGTACAGGTAAGACAGCAGCATTTTTGTTGCCCGCATGTCAGTTCCTACTGGACTTTCCGCGCCAACAACCAGGCTCATGCCGAATTCTAATATTGACTCCTACCCGTGAGCTGGCGTTGCAAGTTTATGAGCAAGCGCTGCAAATCACAAAATATACGGATTTAGAGTGTGGGGTGATTACGGGTGGTATTAATTATGGAACAGATCGTGAAACCCTAGAGAAAAACCTAGACATTTTAGTGGCGACACCAGGTCGATTGTTCGAACATATTGAAAAAGAAAGCTTCGATTGTCGAGATATTGAAAGCTTAGTGTTAGATGAAGCAGATCGCATGTTAGATATGGGCTTTTCTGCGATAGTGAATCAGATTGCATCTGAGGCCCGCTGGCGCAAGCAATCAATGTTGTTTTCGGCAACCCTTGAAGGAGCTGGAATTGAACGATTCGCCAAAGATCTGTTAACCAACCCAGTATCGCTAGAAGCCACGCCAAGTCGCAAGGAACACGCAAAGATCCTGCAATGGATTCATTTAGCAGACGATCCCGCGCATAAATATAACCTGCTTAAAAGTATTCTTGCTAACCAAATTCAGTCTGCGGTGGTATTTGTAAAAACTCGAGATAGACTCAACCAGCTTAAACAAATGCTCGAAAGAGATGGATTTACAATCTCTTGGTTACAAGGTGAGATGCCACAGGACAAACGCAATAGCGCATTACAACGTTTCAAAGACGGTGAGATAAACATATTGCTAGCCACCGACGTTGCTTCACGAGGTATTGATGTAGATAACATAAGCCATGTGATTAATTACGATTTACCCAGAACCGCTGATATTTATGTACATCGAATTGGTAGGACAGGCAGAGCTGGCAAAAAAGGGACTGCGATATCGATTGCTGAAGCCCACGAAATGGGAATCATTGCAAAAATCGAACGCTATACTCAACAACGTTTTAAACGTCGTGTTATTGAAGAATTGCGACCTAAAAATAAAGAAGCCAAAGCGCCAGTCAAAAAGAAGAAACCTAAATCTGAGAAAAAGAAAATTAAGCGGCCTAAGAAAAAGAAATAAAATACGATATTGAGAGACATAAATTGTTTTAAAATAATAATTTAGCTCTTAACCTGAGTCAATCTGTACGCTAGGTACACAGGACCATCGTAGTTGTTTGTTTTTTAACTAACCTAAAAGTTGTATGATGTTGAAATATATAATGTGCGCTGTTTGAGCAATTTGGCTGGTTTTTATAAGGGGTTCTGCCATTAACAACGTTTTTGAAATTGCTCGGGCAAATTTGCGAGACAAAACTAACGGTATATACGAAAATGTTCTTTTCGGTTTGATCGGCAGTTTAGTTGCTGCTTTTTTTCTGGTTTTTGCTCTAGACACCCCTAACACCCACAGTCTAAAAGTTATTTGGCTCGTTATTGTAGCTATCATTACAAGTCTAAGGTTCGCCGATTGGCTGTATTGGTTTATCAAATTACGACGCAAGAAATACGAGCCATCCCGCGCAAGAAATCGAGTAGTGCTTGGTGTTATATCATTGGCTTTGATGTGGTGTATCTATGCTGTGGTGTTTTATGACAGTATGGACCTAACCGAATTAGCATTGACGTTTGCCATGCTTTGTACACTTTCAAGTGGCGCTAATTCAGCACTTTCTGGACATAAAAGAGCCGCGATACTTTACACCGTCTTACTTCTAACGCCAGTTTCTTGCATGGCATTATTTTCCGGTATCAGTATTCATTTCTATTTAGGATGCTTGGGCATTTTGTACAACCTTTCGGTCGCCTTTTCCGCAGCACGAGCGGCAGATTTAACCGAAGAATCGGTTAAAATTCGCAATGAAAATGCGTATATCTTAGAAAAAATGCATAAAGAAGCAGCCCAAGTAGATGAAGTCAATGGCAAGCTTTCTGAAGCATATAAGCAACTCAACGTTACCAACGAGTCGTTAGAAAAAGAAGTGGAGCGACGTACCGACGAAATTAGAGTGCTATCTAGTTTGGATCCGTTAACCCAACTTTATAACCGCTCAGCCTTCATCCAGCAATTATCTGAAACAGCAGCTAAAAGCATAAAAAGTGGGCATTCGGTAGCCTTGTTATTCATCGATTTAAACGGTTTTAAAAAGATTAATGACGCCTTGGGTCACAAGGTTGGTGATGCTGTTTTAGTCGAAGTTGCCGGTCGAATAGGCGCGTTTGCTAACGATTACCAAGCTGGACGTTGGGGCGGTGACGAATTCTTGATGCTACTGCCGTATGCCGACCATGAAACGGCTATTTCTGTAGCTAATGCGTTGTTAGCCCGTATTTCACAGCCTTTAGATGTTATGTCTAATCAATTGTACTTAAGTGCCACCATAGGTATTGCGATGTTGCCTGAACATACCTCTAGTGAGACAGAATTAATACAATTGGCTGATTTTGCCATGTTCGAACAAAAGAAATTGCATTTGTCTGCACCAAGAATGTTTTCACAAGATTTATTTGAGAATCTTAAACAAATTGAAAATCTGCGAGATGGACTGCAAGAAGCCATTAACAATAAACAGATGTACCTTTGCTACCAACCTATAGTGAAATGTAAAACCAAACAACCATGGTCGTTTGAGGCATTATTACGCTGGAATTTTAATGGCAACTTAGTTGGACCAGACACCTTTATCCCCCTTGCAGAACAATCAGGTCTAATCCATGAAATTGGAGCTTGGGTACTCAATAGAGCCTGTATTGATGCAAGCCAATGGCAGCATAGTCCAAACGCCTCTGTTTCAGTAAATGTATCAATAATTCAATTATTAGACTCTGATTTTATCGATATATTAGACAGAGCACTGAAAACCAGTAAATTACAACCAGAGCGACTTCACTTGGAAATAACTGAGTCTATGTTCGCCGATAACAAAGTCAAAGTGAAAGCCAAACTCAATGCAATTAAGGCAAGAAATGTACAGGTTTCAATTGACGATTTTGGCACTGGCTATTCTTCCTTGAGTCAATTACAAACACTCAATTTTGACACCATAAAAATTGATCGTTCTTTTGTGCTAAACATGCATCAAGGCGGAGAAGCAATAATCAGAGCAACTCTATTTATAGCCAAACAATTTGGTTGTAAAACCGTCGCTGAAGGCATTGAGACAGAACAAGAAGCTCTCACACTTTCAGAAATGGGCGTCGATTATTTACAAGGTTTCTTATTTGCTAAACCTATGGTAAACGATGATTTACGCCGATGGGTGGAGAATATCGAAACCTAGTTTATAGAACCATTAATTCGAACTTAAACTAGATCACTATTTTAACTTTTAAAAACCACTGTGTTTCATTGCATAGTCATTAGAGCAGCTTTATGGCCCAACTATATTTTTATTATTCTGCAATGAATGCAGGTAAATCCACTTCACTACTACAATCAGCATACAATTATCAAGAACGTGGAATGCGAGCGGAAATTTTTACCGCTGCGCTAGATGATCGTTACGGCATTGGCAAAGTCGCATCGCGAATTGGCTTAAAAGCGGATGCACACCTTTTTAATCGAGAAAGTGATTTATTTGAAAGTATCCAAGGCTTACATGAAAAAGGAAAAATTGACTGTATATTTATCGATGAAGCGCAATTTTTAAGTCAACAGCAAGTGAAACAGTTAACCGGGATTGTCGATCAACTAAAAATTCCCGTATTGGCCTACGGATTGCGAACTGATTTCCTCGGTGAGACCTTTGAGGGAAGTCACTATCTGTTGGCATGGGCCGATAAAATGATTGAATTAAAAACAGTCTGTCATTGTGGTAAAAAAGCCAACTTCGTGGTGCGCTGGGATGAGAATGGTAACCCAGTAAAACATGGAGCTCAGGTGCAAGTTGGGGGTAACGACACATACGAATCAATGTGTCGCAAGCATTTTACGCAGTTGGTTTGGTAATAAAAAGTGAATTGAAATGCTAAAACCAATTCACTAAAAAAATCCCTCAGTATTTATATCCTGAGGGATTTTTTAATTCACAACCAATTAAACCTATTATGCACCGGTCTTTATATCATCCAAATGGTACTTATCAATTAATGAGTATAATGTTGGTCGTGTCACACCTAGCAATTCAGCAGTTCTCGACATATTTTTCTCAGACTGGTGATAAGCTCGACGTATTGCCCGACTCTCGGCTAATTCTCTGACTTCTCGTAGATTAAGACTATCAACGGCATCGTCACCATCTTCACGCACAACTAACCCAAGATCATCGGCTTGAATGGTACTGCCTTCGGCCAAAATAACTGCTGATTTTAGTTTATTTTGTAATTCCCGAATATTACCGTTCCACTTGTGTTGTAGCATCGCTTTCACGGCACCATCGCTGAGACCTTTAACCTTTGTTCCAAATTCTTCGTTGTATTGGTTCAAGAAGGTCTTAGCTAATAAAATAACGTCATTCTCACGCTCTCTTAGCGGCGGAATGCTGATAATAATTTCGCCAACACGGTAGAACAGATCTTCACGGAACGTCTGTTCAGCGACCATGTCTTGCAAATTTCTGTGGGTTGCACAGATAACTCGAATATCCACGGGGATTTCACTTCGGCCACCTACTCGCTCAATCACTCGTTCTTGTAAGAAGCGCAGCATTTTGGCTTGTAAACCTAACGGCATGTCACCAATTTCATCTAAAAATACGGTTCCACCTTGGGCGGTTTCAATTTTTCCTAAAGTGGTTTTATTCGCGCCAGTAAATGCGCCTTTTTCGTAACCAAAAAGTTCACTTTCTAAAAGGTTTTCAGGTATGGATGCACAGTTAATCGCGACAAAAGGATTGTCTTTACGCAGACTGTGGTCGTGAATACTGCGGGCAAACACCTCTTTACCAGTACCACTTTCCCCTAACAACAAGGTGCTAATATCAGTCTGAGCAATTTTTTCAGCTTTACGACTAACCATCTGAATACATTCACTATTACCAATAATTTTGCTCATTGATGGTGAAGTTTTGGCTAGTTGTCGATTTTCAAGTTCGAGGTTATATAGGTTGGCTGCGCGATTAATCAAAATCTGAATCGTGTCAGAATCTATAGGCTTTTGATAAAAATCGTAGGCACCTAAGGCAACGGCTTTAAGCGCATTTTCTTTATCATTGTTACCCGTTACCACAATAACTTTTGTTTGTGGTGATAAAGCCAAAATTTCCTCTAATGCAGCCAGTCCCTCAGAAGCATTAGCAGGGTCAGGAGGTAAACCTAAATCTAGTGTAACAACTTTAGGTTCATATCGACGTAATTGGTTGATCGCAGACTGACGATCTTCTGCGAAAACAACTTCGTAATCACTCAAACTCCATTTAAGTTGTTTTTGGATACCTAGATCATCATCAACTACTAATATTCTATCCACTTCTTCCGGGTCCCTCTATAAAGATTATTATTCTTCAGGAAAACTCAGTGTGAACACTGATCCTTTTTGTTCTTCACTTTGGACTTTGATACTGCCGCCCAACCTTTCAACGAAATTTTTGGCATCGTAAGCGCCAATTCCCATTCCGGCGTTACCTTTTGTGGTATCGAATGGTTTAAATAGGCGATTTTCAATAAAATCTTGACTCATCCCTTCACCAGAATCTTTGATGGTAACCACAAGAAAACGTTGGTCAACGCTCATATCAATGCTAATTTCCACTGTTCCATTATCATCAGTAGCTTGTTGTGCATTACTGATGAGGTGATACATAACATTACAGAATTTTTCTTCATCTATCACCAGTTGTTTTTCATCTATTACAATTAAACTGGGATTGGGTAAATTTCCTGCGCATTTTTTAGCGATCACTGAGCGAATACTTTCGGAAACATTACATAGTTTTACACTGCTTCTTTGCGCTTCTTTTTTATCTGTAAGCTGACGTAACATTTTGTCCATACGAGCTTTTGTATGCGTCAGTGTTTCGAAAGTATCGTCAATAAACTCGGGGTTGTCTTTATGTTGCTCCGCATTTGCCAAAATCAAATCTATTTGTGCCAAAACATTCTTTAAATCATGTAGTACAAAAGCTGACATACGATTGAAGGCCGCAAATTGCGCATTTTCCGCGACTTCTTTACCCGCTTCATGATGAAACACATAACTCGATATTTGTGCGGTAACCGCAGTCAGGTAATCCCGTAACTCCCAATTCAGCTTACGCACTGAACGATCACCATTCATAATGGCTAAGCCCCACAACGCTTCCGCTTTATAGATGGGTAGCACAATTTGAAATGAACATTCGTTTAATAATGCATGATTTATTTTTAAGCCTTCGTAAATAAAGGGTTGGTAACGCAACTCTTCGATGTCGATGACCCATTCTTTTTGTTGACAGTAAATTGCCAATTCATTGAGTAGCTGACATTCTCGAGCAGTTAGATCTGGATGGTTTATCTGTGCTTTTGGGTTGAGGCTATGCCCTTCTTTTTTTAATAAAACGCCGGAATCATATTCAATTGCTTGAATCCAGCTATTGAGGGCATTTTCATACACTTGGGAAATATTCGATTCATTGGAAGATAACGCATCGGTTAATTTTAACCATTCAATTCGATAGTCAAATTGATTAACAAAAAAGTGTTTTGTGATAAAGACGCGAATTTTAACCCGTAAGCTATTTGACAGAAACAATGTCATCAACAGTGCCGTAGACAAAACGATGAGCAATATCTGTATTGTTCCTCCCCACTCTCCGCCTACGTATTTCACGAAATAGCCTAACATAGCCATGATAAACAGATAAATACCTGCAACCATCAATAACGAGCTGTGTAACACTATATCTCGGGAAATGAATATATCCACTCCCCAATGTTTGATACGACGAATCGCCAACACTAAAAATGGCAATAATCCGGTATATACATACCCTCTAGCAGCAATATAGTGGACTTCAAGACCACCAACCATAGTGGCATTGGCGAAGGTAACAAATTCAAATAAGTTAGTAGCGCCCAGGTATAACACTAATGGTTTGTAAGCCCACTTATTTTCCCCGGCTTGCCTGTAGAGCAGTTCTAAAATGACCAAAACTTCTAAGGATATTATGGTTTGTGCGAGAAAACGCCAGCTAACGTCGATGCTGAAAAAATAAGGTAATAATATCGAAGCCACAGGTACAGATAACATCACAATCGAAAAAGGACGCACTAATACGTCCTTTAAATTGCGAAAGTCATCTTTAATGCAAGCCAGCAAAAACACCAGCCAGATACTTTGTTTAGCTGCATCCCATAGAAACAGGTTTTCAATTTCTACAGGACCAAATAAAAAGTTAATGTGGAGCAAACACCAGACAGCAGTCCCTGCAGTGGCCAAAATCAATAAGTACTTGACTAATCCAGCCTTTCTGACCGTGAACAGCAATAATAGCAATAGGCTGTAACTCACTACACCTAATCCAAACCCAAGATCGGCTACCATGATTTATTGACTTCCTTGAACGAAACTAACTTTTGTATGCACCCTGTAGCACTTCAATTATCGGTAAAGACTTAACTCTACGTGTTGTAATTCATAGCTTCAATTTTACTTCTTTTTCAACACCAAGCTACCAATAGAATACCCAGCACCAAAGGAACAAATCAGACCAAAATCTCCCGATTGTAAATCTTGATGATGTAAATGAAATGCAATGATGGAGCCCGCCGAAGCAGTATTTGCATAACGATCTAAAACAATAGGTGCTTCGTCACCTTCCGCCACTCGACCAAGTAATTTTTTGGTAATTAAAGTATTCATATTAATATTCGCTTGATGCAACCACCAGCGCTTAACATCAGTTGAAGTCAAACTGTGCTTTGCCAAATGATCGACAATATGAGCAGCAGCCATAGGACAGACTTCTTTGAAAACTTTACGTCCTTCTTGATGAAATAACTTATCAGGCCCATATGGTTCGGTATCAAATACTCGACTCAAGTAGCCAAAGTTAGAACGAATATTGTTGGAAAAATCAGTGACCGCTTTGGTACTGAGAATCTCAAATTGGTGTTCACTGGTTGCAGTATCTTGATGTTCGATAACCATCGCCGTAGCCACGTCGCCAAAAATAAAATGACTATCGCGATCCTTATAATTAATTTGCGGTGAAACCAATTCAGGATTAATGACTAGTACACATTTAGCCGTTTCAGCGGCAACCATCTCGTAGGCTCTATGCACACCAAATGTAGCTGCTGAACATGCAACCAACATGTCAAATGCAAAACCTTTAATTCCCAACGCACCTTGAACTTCAATCGCTATAGCCGGGTATGAGCGTTGCGTGTATGCACAAGAAACAATTACAGCATCAATATCTGCCGCGGTTTTATTCGCCGCTTTTAGCGCCTTTTTCGCTGCATCTAGAGCAACTTCAGCTTGATGAGATATTTCATCATCACTTCGCTCTGGAATATCAGGGCGCATACGGTCGATGTCTAAAATACCGTCTTTGCAGTACACATAACGACTTTTAATACCAGACGCTTTTTCTACAAATTCAGCACTAGATAATGGCTTAGCTTTAACTTCATCAGCCGCTATTGCTTCGGCGTTTTCTTGGTTAAACTTTTCTGCATAAGCATTATAGCTATCAACCAATTCACTGTTAGAAATACTATTTGGTGGTGTCCATAATCCCGAACCACTGATCACAATCTGTTTAGTCATGTATTAAAATCCAATCACTTGTCACTGCAAAAATTAAACTGCCTAAGCTTAGCGTTTTCACAGTCAAAAGTCATGGAACATGCAAAAGCAATTTAATTGTATTGCTAAGTTAACTAAAAATACCGTGGGGTGCACGGTATTTTCAAAGGGTTAATATTGTTTAATAGCAGATTAGAATAGATAGGCATCAGCATTAGATAGTAACTGCTTAGGCGTTATTTTATCTTTTACACAAGATTGAATATCTTTGTTTTTAAACACATAGATACGGTCTTCAGATCCGCTCTTCACAGCTGAACCCAAATTCGACAAAACGAAAGTTACGTTTTCATCGCTTGGCAATGCCTTAAAGCCGTTTCCATATTTACACAAAGTAGAGGTGACATTATCTTCAAACTGGGTTAAAAATGCCGAGTATTGCTGCTTCCTTTGCATAAGTCGTTGTTCAGCTTGTTGTTTTTGATCTGCTTCCAATTGTTCGGCATATTTGTCAACACTGGATTGACGTTTTTTCAACTCAGCTAACTCAGCATCTAACTCTGCTTTTTGCTCTTGTAAATTGGCCTTGCGCTGGCTATCAGCAGTGCGCATTTCAAACTCTATATCCCGCAAGCGACGCTTATATTCGCGCTGCTCCCAAGCTATTTCACGCTCTTGTTGATTTAATTCCCGTAGTTTTTCTCTTGCTTTATTCATCGCCCCGCTTGCTAATCGTAAAGACTCTTCAACTTCTTCACTCCAGTGTTCATCATCAAATTCGATGAATACCTCATGCTCTTCGTCTCCAACAACAGGCAATGGAGGAATAGGCGGTAGTTCTGGAGCTAGTACAAACTCATTGTTGGTATCAAAAGAAAATGAAAAGTGTCTATTTTGAGCACTGCTGTTTAATTCAAATACCACCCCTTGAGCCGATAAATATGTAACTTCCAATCCCCGTAAGCGAATACCGTTTTTGTTTTCCCCTTGCGCCATGGCAGTTTTCATAATACCACTCATTATCTGCAGTTCACTGTGCAATTCTGACAGGTTGGTTTTTGCCCAAACTGCACTTGAAGCGAGTCCAAACATCACTGCTACTGTGGTAGTTGCCAATGATAATTTCTTAAATTTTTGATAGGTTTTCATTTTTACCTCTTTATTCTTGCAAATTAGATACACAATATTTCTGGTTCTAAGGATTACCACTTGGACTGTCGTAAATCGCTTTTTCGAGCTGATTTAACTGCCGAGCGTAAAACAATTGGTCGTCGTTTCGCTGTTCATTGATGAACTTTATGAGTTCTCCGAAATCCTCTTTACGTTCTTGCCTACTAGAGGCTAGTAAGTACTGAGTCAATTGGGTGCTTGCATCTAATTGCTGTTCACGTAACGACATAACATAACTATTTAAAGCTTCATTTTGTTGTACTTTAAATTCATTTAATTGTTGGGCGACTTTTTGCTCGATACTCTGGTTAGAATCAGCAAACCCGAATGTCACCTTGCCATTTTCGACACTTGCTTCAAAACCACTAAAAACCAAAACAATAGCAACAATCGAAAGCGCGCTCGAAAATACCGGTAAACCTTGCCATTGCCACCATTTAGGTGGTTGCTGATAATCAAAACTATTCGCCTTGTTCCACTTAGGCACTATTTCTGAGCGATAATCTTGCGCTAGCAAGGAAGCTTGGTTTGCCATTTCAACCTGCTCAGAAAAGCGCTCATTTTCAGTGCACAATTTCTCAAACTGTTTTTGTTGTTGCGGGCTCAATTCCCCTTGCATCCAAGCTGCGAGTAACTCAGATTCATTTAAATCAGGCATATTCAACCTCCAATAAAATTTTTAACTTAGATAGCGCACTGTACATTCGGGATTTCGCGGTATTGGCTGAAATACCCAGTTGTTCAGCTATTTCTTCAAATGTAAATTGTCCGAAAAATTTCAGTTCAATAACGGCTTTTTGAGATAGCGGTAACTGTTGCATTGCACTAACCAGTTGATTAGCATCTTGTGAAGAAACCATTGACGCTTCCAGGCATGGCTCAGCGCTTTCTATCTCAGGACTATCATCAAGGGCTTGATTTGGTTTTTTGCGCCGATAAAACTCAATGCATCTATAGTGAGCAATTTTAAAAAGCCAGCCCCTAAAGCTGCCATCTCCGCGGTAATTACTTAAATTACGGAAGACTGAAATAAACACTTCTTGCATCAGATCTAAGGCATCTTCGCGAGTGCCTGTCATCCGAATACCATAGTTATACACTTGAGTTTCATAGCGTTTTATCAGATTCAGCCAAGCTCGTTTGTTTCCATTCAACGCTTTGGCTATTAACTGTTCTTCGCTTTTTTCAAACACTTAGATGGTTCCATTAGTCTGCTTGTGAATATAGTCGAGACCAGGTTTCAAATAGTTTGAAACTTGTAAAATTATTTTTTCAATGTAGGAATGGGCATCAATGGTGACAGAAGTTCTGCTAATAATCGGAATAACCGCACTCGGGTGGTCCCCGAACGCCAGACTAAACCAATCTCTCGATAAGCATTATCTTCAGCAGGCATAGATACTAATTGCGAGGTACTCAATATATGATGTTCAATAGCGAGCTCAGGCATAAATGTAAAGCCAAGTTTGCTATTCGCCAGTTCAACTAGAGTATGCAAGCTCGATGCAGCCAGTGAACTAACTTGCTCGGAGTGCTGAAGTCGACAAGCGCTAACTGCATGGCCTGTCATGCAATGCTCTCGCTGTAGCAAGAATACGCTCTCTTTTGGCAGTGCAGACATATCCATTGGCTCAGGTAGGGAACTAACTAAGTCGCTATGGGCAATTAAATGGAAGGGATCATGGCCAATCACCAATTGTTTGCAACCTGGGGTTTCCATAGGTAAAGCTAAAATCAGAAGATCTAAAATACCATCATTTAATTGTCGTAAAAGGTTTTCCGTGGTGTCTTCTTGCAGTTTTAACTGCAACTCAGGGAAGTTCGATTTGACCACTCCCAACACGCCTTCAAAGATAAAAGGAGCGATAGTAGGAATGACGCCTAGCTTTAAATTACCCGCCAACCAATTTCCCGCAGACTGCGCAAAATCGACCAATTCAGTCGCATCGTTTAACAATTTTTTACTGCGCTCAACTAACTCCAGTCCAAACGGCGTAAAAACAAAGGTTTTATGATCCCGTTCTAAGAGTTGACAAGCAAATTGTTCTTCGAGATTTTGAATCGCGGTACTGAGAGTAGATTGACTCACACAACATAGCTGAGCAGCTTTATTAAAATGCTGTACTTCATGGAGAACAACGAGGTAATGCAGATGCTTTAAATTAGGCCATTTCATTATTTATCTTCTAAAAAACTGATTACATAAGCTAGTTTAAATCAGATTTTTAAATATTCAAATCAAATAAAAACGGCACCAAAAGGTGCCGCTTTGAGAAAAAATAAAAATCGCTTTTGGGAATTTAGATTAAGGTGCAAAAATACCTTTAAGCATAAAGAAGAAAACAATAGATAATGCTGCGCCAGCTGGCAAGGTGACAACCCAAGAGATAACAATATTACGTACTACACCTAGATTTAATGCCGCGATACCACGGGCCATACCTACTCCTAACACAGCTCCCACGAGAGTTTGTGTTGTAGATATTGGCAACCCAGTACCAGAAGCAATAACCACTGTAGAAGCGGCAGCAAGTTCTGCGGCAAAACCCCGACTTGGTGTCAAATGGGTAATACCGTTACCAATAGTTCGAATAACGCGATGACCGAATAACGCTAGGCCAGAAACAATACCCAAAGCACCAAGTGGCAATATCCACCAATCCAAAGTTGCTTTTGCGGTAATTTCACCATGATTATTGACCACGGACACCACTGCAGCCAATGGCCCAATCGCATTCGCCACATCATTTGAACCGTGAGCAAACGCCATACAACAAGCGGTAACAATCATTAAAATAGCAAAGACTTTCTCAACGTTAGCAAAATGCATCGATCTGTCTAGACTCTCGTCAAATTTGATTCGATTTATATATAAACGTCCGACAATTGAAACAAGTATCGCGATAATGACCGAAAACACACAAGCTTCAACATACGTAAAGTGTAACCCTACGTGCTTCAAACCTTTAGTGATGGTCACCAAAGACATCACAAAGCCAGCGAACGCCATGTAAAAAGGCACATAACGTTTGGCATTTCTAAACGGATTATCAGTATCGAAGATGAGACGTTGAGCGCTCATAAAGATGAGAAACGCAATAAAGCCTGAAATTGCGGGTGTCACAACCCAACTACCAACAATGCCACCAACTTTGGCCCACTCGACGGCTTCAGAGCCTATGCCTACGGCGGCGAATCCAACAATGGCACCAATAATGGAGTGAGTGGTGGAAACTGGCCACCCCAAATAGGAAGCAACAGCTAGCCATATACCAGCTGAGAACAACGCGGCTATCATTCCGAACACGAGTAGCTCGGGAGTATCAGTAAAATAGGCTGTATCTATAATGCCTTTTCTTATTGTTGAGGTAACCTCGCCACCAGCCAGATAAGCACCGGCAAATTCAAACACCATTGCAATAAATACAGCTTGTTTAATGGTTAACGCTTTAGACCCAACGGATGTACCCATCGCATTAGCCACATCATTAGCGCCAACCCCCCAAGCCATTAAAAACCCAACAACAGCTGCAACAACAATCAGGATAAACCCGTAGTCATTAATAATTTCCATAGAGGTACGCCTTTTATCCCGCTAACATCAATTCAAGTCGAGCACCTATTCGCTCTGCCGTGTCGGCTAAACCGCCGACTAATTCAATGATGTTGTATAAAAACATAACATCTACAGGATTCATTCCAGATTCCATTTTCATTAAGGAGCTGCGCATAATTATTTGCAGGCTATCTGTTTCATCTTCTATTTCATCAAGTTGAGCTATCATTCTTTCAACTAGATCAACTTCTCTGCCTTTAAAACCAGCTTCTAACAATTCATCCAATTCATTGATGACGTTTTTAGCTTGGGTTGAGGCATCAAGACACCTAAGCAAATAGGTATTGAATGACTCCTGCAATGATTCGGGAATCTGTAACTGACGACCAATAATACGACCAGAAATATCTTTCGCTTTGTTGGCCAACTTATCTTGCTGTGTAATCAGGGCAAGTATGTCTTGACGTTGAATAGGCATAAACAAACCTGTTGGTAAGTTAGTCCTTAATTCACGTTTAACCTTATCTGCCTGTTTTTCCAGTTGAGATATTTGTTGTTGTACAGCCTCTGCACTAATCCAATCACATTGGTAAACATGTTGGAAAAATACAGCAAGTAATTGAGTACACTGATCGACCAGATCAATATGATCTTCAATCGGCTTCAGCGGTGATTTTGCAAATACACCAAGAAATGAATTTGTTGACATTATATATCTCTAAAATAATCGATTAGCCAATCCAGAAGCCTGAATCATACGCGAAAGACTAGCCTGTTTATATGACATTTTTATGACACACCTGAAACCCTTTAAACAAAAGGGGTCTAGCGAAAAATCATAAAACCCAAAGTGCTTTAAAAAAGCACAAATTAGAATAAAAAATCAGCCTAACAAATGCTGGGTTAAATTTCACGGTTGTCAGAACCGTTAACTAAAAATATGACGTACTCACAAACATTCTTACATCGGTCACCAATACGTTCGAATGAGCGTAATGCCCAGAGTACTTCTAACCAATTTTCTAACTCATCAGAATGCTGCTGCATCTCTAAAATAGTAATACTCAACAAATCCTTATATTGAGCATCGATTGATTCATCATTTTGATAGGTTTTCTCAGCCGCCTCTAAATCAAGTCTAGCAAATGCATCTAAAGTATCTTTGAGCATCTCCAAAACATGTTCACCTATTACCAACATACTAGACTTAAGGGAATCGGAATCTGGAACATTGGAATGAGAAATGAGTTTTGCTACTCGTTCTATTTCATCTCCCATGCGCTCGATATCGGCTGTCGCTTTGGCGATTGTCATGATTAAACGAAGATCACTAGCTGTTGGATGACGTCGAGCAATGATCCGCATGCACTCTTCATCAATCTGAATCTCCATGGAATTAATTTCTTTATCATTAATTACCACTTTTTCAGCTAAACCCGCATTATTGGTTTTCAATGCCTGCAAGGTATCGTTGAGCTGCTGCTCTAACAAGCCTCCCATGGTCAACACTGAATTTTTGAGATCTTCTAATTCTTTGTTAAAACCGACGGAGATGTGGGTGTTGATTTCAATGTAAGCCATAGATTTTCTGTTCCTACCCGTACCGTCCAGTTATATACGCTTCGGTCTGCTTTTGTTTAGGCATTGTAAACACACTATCACTATCAGAATATTCTATAAGCTTACCTTGATGAATAAAGGCAGTGTAATCTGATACACGAGCAGCTTGCTGCATATTATGAGTAACTATGATGACAGTGTGCTGCTTTTTCAGTTGATTCAGCAGTTCTTCGATATGCAACGTAGCCAAAGGGTCTAATGCTGATGTAGGTTCGTCAAGCAATAGTATCTCTGGTTTTAGCGCCAAAGCGCGAGCAATTACCATCCGTTGTTGCTGGCCCCCTGATAGGGTTAACGCTGAATCGAATAAACGGTCTCTGACTTCTTTCCAAAGTCCGGTTTCACGTAACGCCTGCTCTACCGCATCATCAAGCTTTCGTCTCTCATGGACACCTTGTAATTTCAATCCATAAGACACGTTCTCGAAAACTGACATGGGGAATGGATTAGGTTTTTGAAAAACCATCCCCACACGAGTGCGCAAAGTCGCTACGTTTTGTTTACGATGATAGATATCACTACCAGAAATAATCACCTGCCCTGTAACTTCACATCCATGAATTAAATCATTCATGCGATTAAAGCAGCTAATTAAACTGGATTTACCGCAACCACTTTGACCGATCAATGCCGTAACCTGATTTTTAGGGATCTGCATATTGATGTCTTCAAGTACTTTTTTCTCACCGAAGCGCAAATTAAGCTGTTTCACTTCAACCGCAATTTGCTCTGGTTTTAAATTATTGACATCTAATTTGTCATGTTCAAACAGTTTTAACATGAATTCTCATACCCTAATTTTGTGCATATTGTTTGCGAAGTCGATTACGGATAAAAATAGCGATTAAGTTTAAGCTCAACACAATCAACAGCAGCAACAGACAACAAGCAAAGATAAATGAAGAGCCATTACCAATATTTTGACTATGGAATGCACCATCATAAATTAGTACACCAAGATGCATAAACTGACGCTGTAAATGAACGAATGGGAATTCACCGTCTACAGGCAACGCTGGCGCAAATTTCACTGCCCCCACTAACATTAAAGGCGCAACTTCCCCTGCTCCCCTAGCAATAGCTAATATTACACCTGTCATAATACCTGGGCTAGCAATGGGTAAAATCATTTTAAAGATAGTTTCGGCTTGTGTAGCTCCTAGCGCGTAACTACCATCTCGGAGAGATTGGGGTACTCGTCGCAAGCCTTCTTCTGTCGCGACAATGACAACCGGCAGGGTCAAAATTGCCATGGTTAATGAAGCCCAAAAAATACCGGGCGCGCCAAATGTGGCAGCAGGAAGATCATCGGAGAATAGAACTTCATCAATACTTGCTCCTACTACATACACAAAAAAGCCAAGTCCAAAAACACCGTATACAACCGAGGGAACACCAGCCAAGTTATTCACCGAAATTCGAATTAATGCAGTCATCTTGTTTTGCGGAGCATATTCATACAAATAAACCGCTGCCAATACGCCAAATGGGGTGACTAAAATGGTCATTAATAACACCATCACAATAGTCCCAAACAACGCAGGAAAAACCCCTCCCGAGGTATTGTTTAATTTCGGTGAGTCGCTAATAAATGACGCAAAAGAAGATATTGCAGAGATGAGTTTGTCACCCAGATTCATTGAATTTGGAAAGCTAACATTACTAATTTCTTGCATATTTATGGGATAGGTTGTGCCATTTGCAAATGCAACCGTCAATACAAAGCCTTGCAGAGTTTGTTCGACATCCGCCAGCACATCCTGTAACTCATAAAAACGTTTTGACAGTTTAACCCGAGCTGGTGCATCTGCTTTAACCCCTCTGCGATCCAAACTAGCAAGTGCACGGTGAATTTCAGCAAGCTCTCCTTTACGAATAAACTCAGTGGAGGCTACTAGCTGGTTAATTCGGCCTTGAATTAATTCAAACTCTTGCATACCTAATGTATTGCCATCGGAGTCGCGTATTGACTCGACTTTAGCGATTACCATCCCGCCATTTTTCAACTCAATAACAGCTAGATCAGGAATCGTTTCAGAGCTGATTAAACTGGATTTTCTGAGCGTTATCTGACCACTAAAGAGTTGTTCTGCCGATGAAAAGCGGTAATGTAAGATTTCTTCACCGACACGCATGGTTTTTGCGTCTAGCTTCACAAAGTGGCTCTGATAAGTGCCGTCTTGTTCCTGATACACAATAGCCTGGATGCTTTGCGGCCAAAAAAAGGTGCCACCACGAACGAAAATAAATAACGAAAGAGCAATCAATACCAACACTAAAAAACCCGCCACTGCCGCGGTCAAACTGGTCGCCATGGATTGCTTTTGTTCGAGATTAAACTTCCAATTAGCCATGTTGATAGTTTTTCCTTAGCCACTGACGTAGTAACTCAGCAAAAGTATTTAGCACAAACGTAAACAAAAATAGCACAAGCCCCGTTAAGAACAGGATTTGATAATGGCTACTACCAACTTCTGCTTCCGGCATTTCTATGGCTAAGTTAGCAGTTAGCGTGCGTAAGCCTGACAATAAATTCCAATCCGCCACTGGTGTATTGCCGGTCACCATTAACACAATCATTGTTTCCCCAAAAGCTCTGCCTAGCCCTAAGGCAATGGCACTTAAAATACCTGGATAGGCTAAAATCAACACCACTTTTCGCAGCGTTTGCAAACGAGTTGCGCCCAGTGCCGAAGAAGCTTGTTTTAGGGTATTTGGCACTTCATAAATTGCATCTTCAGCCAGAGAATAAATACTCGGTACAATAGCTATTCCTAGCGCCAAGGCTACTACAAGGGTATTTTTATTAATGTTTTCCAGTGTATCTATGGGCAACAACCAGTGCCCATGAAGATTGGCGCTTGCCAACGACATAACATCGGTAATGGAATACACAAAAATGCCCAAGCCAATCAGTAAAATGCTTGCAAGGGGTAATTCCCATCCCTGTTTAAAACGTTGGGGTAAGCGTTGCACCAAAGGATGATGTAAAAGCGCAAACAAAAATAAAACCAGAGGCAGCAGCAAGACAAATAATAATAATGACAAGATAAATTGCTCGGCTAACGGAGCTAACCAAATAGCCGCAATGAAACCTAACACCACAGAGGGTATTGCTTCGAGCACTTCGATGCTTGGTTTAATCCAATTGCGCAATCGCTCTGGCGCGAAAAATCCAGTATAAATTGCAGCGCACACAGCTAGCGGAACCGCAATTAAAAGCGCTAAAAAGGATGCTTTTAAACTACCTATAACCAGAGGAACTAAACTAAATTTGGTTTCGTGATAATCAGCAGCTGACGTAGTTTGCCAAACGTAATCTGCTTGCGGGTAACCTTCATAACTATTTTTTCCCCACAAAGATTGAATCGAGTTCACAGCGGAGATCGAGTTCACATCGAAAACATTCAAAGTGTTATTCGTGACTGTGTATAAAAGGTTCTGGCTCAATAATATTTGATTACTTATATGCTCAGTGAAACTGTCGCTTACTTGCTCTCCGGTCACATAATTAATGATCTTAAGCTGATTTTTTTGGTCAGTTATAAATGCTGCATTTTCAGATTGGTGAATAAGAATATTTTTCGGTTGATACTCTGTAACCATTGAATACATGGGTTGAAAGACTAATTGCCCTTGGGCATTCACGATACTCCATTTTTGCAGCGTTTTATCCTGCAAACCTATGAACAGGGAGCGTTGACTTGGAAAGACATTCAATGTGCTGATGGCTTGATCAAAAGCAATGTGGTTTAACCTGCCAGAGGTGATGTCATGTGTAGTAAGTTTGCTATCAGCAACATACACAAATTGTCCAATTCTCGGCAGTAGTAATAGATGTTCAGGGTTGTTCACCTCAACAACATCGATTTCATTTTTACTGCGCCGGTCAATGCTATATACTTTCCACATTTGACCTTGTTGCACCGATAGCATGATCGTGTTTGCAGACAGTTGGAAGTCAAACTTATCCGTTTTTATCACAGGTTCGACGTCGGTTACCGCCAGTGTCATTTCTAGCTCAGGAAATAAATGTTTATCAACTTGATTTAGTTTTTCAATGCGTAATATCCCTGAATGACTCAATATCGCCAAGTACAGTTGACCATCATAGGCTTTAACTTTTACTTGGTCGGTGCAAAGCGCAGGGATAATTTTACTTTTTACTAAACTTGAATTGGACTTACTTGCCGATTGAGAGTAAAAATTCACCCGACAATCTTTATCCATGGTAACAAGTGGCACCGAATTGATAACATCGCCAAGATATAAAATTGATTCATTTGGGGTGATAGCAAACTGATATTTTGGTGAAATACTCACATCACGAGCCAAGGGCAAAACTTGGATGACCAATTGCCAGAGTAATAATCCCAGGGTCAGCAAAACTAACCATCCTGATGTTGCAATGGCTGCTGCAACTAGACGGTTTTTTACTTTCCTTAAACGCGCGACTTTCACCGTTTGGGTATTGCTAGACGATGATTCATCAATTGATGACTGACCCACAAAACTAACCCTGATTTTGAAATTGTGCCTAGTGTAATGGATATAGACAAACTGGCAAGTGACAATCTTTTCGGTCACCTCATCTCATATTGATGAATCGGCATATATAATGACGCAAATCAAAACAATGATTAATTTACGAATTATCATATGATTAGGCTATGATACTAATTAGTCAATCAATCTTATCTATCCAGCACGACTCGATAGGTATAACTTTAAAATAGTTAAGTTGAGGGGTGTTTCAATGAAACCAATAATATTAACTTTAATCGGAAAAGATAAACCTGGACTCGTAGAGTCACTTGCGCAAAAAGTTTATTCCTTAGGAGGCAACTGGTTAGCAAGTAACTTTTCCTACATGGCGGGTCATTTCGCTGGGTTTGTCGAAGTTGATATTCCTGTCGAAAACCATGACACCCTAATCGAATTTTTGCAAAAGCATCCCAACTTAACTATCCACTCGGTGAGCGCTGATAACGACTCAAATAACAAATCCGATATCGTAGAAATTGATATTACGGGCAACGACAAACCAGGTATTGTGCAAGAACTCACAACTACCTTGAGTCGTTTTAATATAAACATTATTAAATTTGAATCTAGTTGCCAAAGCGCGCCGAATTGGGGCAGTTTATTGTTTAAAGCCCATGCGGTTGTTGCTATCCCCGAAGGTTTCCAACTTGATGAACTTTCCGACGCACTAGAAGATATTGCCAACGATTTGATTGTCGATGTAGATTTAAGGTAGTTATTTAGGTTGAAATCATCGAATTTAACAAAACTGTCATACAAACAATGGAACATTCCATCCTATTGAAAAAGCTCGGGAAAAATCAGGTAACTAATGTATCCAGAACAAATCTATTATCCAAAAGAACTAAGTTGGCTTTCTTTTAATGAACGTGTATTGCAAGAAGCAGCGGATAAACACAATCCAATCGTTGAAAGAATTCGATTTTTAGGCATTTTTTCCAGCAATATGGATGAGTTTTACCGAGTCAGAGTGGCGGAAGTAAAACGCTTAATTTATATTCACTTAGAAGAAGGTAACGAGCAAGCAGCAGAAAACACCAAGTTGTTGATGGAAAAAATTCAACACAAAGTGGTGGTTCTAACGGATAACTTTGAAAAAGTTTACGATGATGTTATCGCCGGACTGAAGCGCTACAACATCTACATAGTAGACAAAAACCAACTATCCCCGTATCAACAAGAATGGTTAACAAACTATTTTAAAAACAAAATATTACGCCATATTGCACCTATATTACTGCATAAAAAAGTCAACCTTGTCGATCGCCTGAATGACTTTGGCACCTATTTATATGTGGCTATTTATAAAAAAGACCGAGCGACTAAATACGCAACGATTGAGTTGCCCACCGAAGCCATGTCGCGTTTTATTCAAATTCCGCCTGAAAAAAGCCGTAAAAAGAAACACATCATATTAATTGATGACGTTATTCAACTTTGCTTAAGCATTGTGTTTAAAGGCTTTATTGAATTTGATGAAATGGAAGCTTACTCATTTAAAGTGACCAGAGATTCAGAATATTCTATCAATGATGAGATTGATGAAAGTTTCGTAGAAAAAATGTCTGAAAGCATGAAGCAACGTTTGATAGCTGAGCCTGTAAGGGTTATCTATGATGCTGATATGCCAGAAGAAATGTTAAAAAATCTCAAGAAACGTTTAAAAATCAGTTCTTTTGATAGTTTGATAGCGGGCGGTGCCTATCGAAACTTCAAAGACTTTATTGGTTTCCCAAATGTCGGCAGAAGTTATTTAGAAAATCCACCTCTACCAGCAATAAATACGCACTTATTTACTGATTTCGACACGGTATTTGATGCTATTAAACATAAAGATATTTTACTTTATTATCCCTATCATCGATTTTTACATTTTACCGAGTTTGTGCGCCAAGCGGCATTTGACCCCAGCGTCAAACATATCCGTCTGAATATTTATCGCGTAGCGAATAAATCGCGAATCGTCAATTCACTTATCGACGCCGTAGACAATGGTAAAACAGTAACCGTAGTGGTCGAACTGCGTGCGCGTTTTGATGAAGAAGCCAACATTGAATGGTCAAAAACCATGACCGATGCCGGGATCCGAGTTGTGTTAGGTTCTCCTTCATTCAAAATCCATAGTAAATTATGCGTGGTCAGTCGTGAAGAAAAAGGGGAGCTAGTACATTATTCTCATTTCGGTACGGGTAACTTCAATGAAAAAACAGCTAAAATTTATACTGACTTTAGCCTGTTTACCCGTAACCAAGAATTAGCTCAAGAAGCAATTTGGGTATTTGATTTGATTCAATTGCCTTACCGTCGCAATAAATTTCAACATCTGCAAGTATCGCCACTAAATGCGCGCACCAAAATTCAGATTTTAGTGCGCCAAGAAATCCAAAATGCCAATGAAGGCTTACCATCAGGCATCACTTTAAAAGTGAATAACCTAGTTGACCAACAATTAATTGACGATTTATATCGAGCCGGTCAGGCTGGTGTCAAAGTAAGAGCCATAGTCCGTGGCATGTGTTCACTTATACCGAATATTCCCGGAGTAAGTGAAAACATCACTATTATTAGTATTGTAGATCGCTTTTTAGAACACCCAAGAGTGATGTCTTTTACAAATGCGGGAAATCCTAAAGTGTTTATTTCTTCGGCCGATTGGATGGGAAGAAATATGGATAATCGCATTGAAGTGGGTTGTCCTATTTATGATGAAGACTTAAAAAAACGCATTATTCATATTCTGGAACTGCAATTGAAAGACACCATCAAAGCACGAATCATTGATGCGGAACAAACCAATAAATATGTGAAGCGTGGAAATCGTAAAAAACTACGTTCTCAAGTGGAAATTTATCACTATCTAAAATCACTAGAATAATACACTATATCGAGATGTAAGCCGCCTTAAGGAATGATGTCATAAATGTCACAATTCAGTGAAGCCTTCAGTAATATTGAAGCTAGACCCACAACTCAAGTTGCGGCGCTTGATATCGGCTCGAATAGCTTTCATCTAGTGATCGCGCGAATTGTTGCCGGTAGTGTGCAAATCCTGCACCGTGTTAAGCAGAAGGTTCGTTTAGCTGATGGTTTAGATAAACATCATCGCTTATCCGACGAAGCCATGCAAAGAGGCTTAGATACCCTACAAATAATTGCTGAGAGTCTCAAAGGCTTTGAACCTGACACGGTAAGAATTGTGGCTACTTACACGCTGCGTAAAGCCAAAAACGCAAAAGATTTTATTCAAGCGGCTAAGCAAATTTTACCTTACCCTATCGAAGTAATATCCGGTATTGAAGAAGCTCGTTTAATCTACTCAGGGGTCGCCCACACAGTTCAAAATAATGGCCAAAGGCTAGTAGTCGATATTGGTGGAGGTTCAACTGAATTTATCATTGGCGAAGGTTTTGATAGTAAAATAATGCGCAGCTTACAAATGGGCTGTGTGAGTTATACAAAGCGTTTTTTTGCGGAGGGGGCTCTCACGGCTGGCGCCTTTAAAAAGGCGATTACCGCAGCCCAACAAGAACTTGAATTGATAGACGCTAAATACCTAAAACTAGGTTGGCGACACTGTATCGGCACCTCTGGCACCATCAAGGCAATAGTGCTGTTAGCCCAATCATTAGATGATGCTAATCCAGAGGGTTTTGTATCACTGGACAACCTAAAAACGTTGCGCGACAAGTGTATATCCGCAGGCCATATCAAAGACTTAAAGTTAGCCGTCACAGAAGACCGAATTCCAGTCTTAGCTGCTGGTATTTCAATCTTAATTGGAATCTTTAAAAGCCTCAAAATAGATTCAGTAGAATATTCTGCCGCAGCTTTACGGGAAGGTGTGATATACGAAATGGAAGAACACCTGGCGCATCACGATATTCGTGAACGCACAGCACAAAGTCTGGCGACCCGCTATGATGTCGATGTAGACCAAGCAAAACGCGTTCATGTGACGACTCTAGAGGTATATAACCAGTGTAAGAAAGTGTGGAAAATCGGCGGTCAAGAATATCGTAACTTATTGAGTTGGGCGGCGCTGTTACATGAGGTTGGACTGCAAATAAACTCCCGTGGCGTGCAGCGCCACTCAGGATACATTTTGCATAATGTGGACTTGCACGGTTTTAACCAAGAGCAACAAATATTACTTTCGATTTTAGCTCGATTTCACCGCAAAAAAATACGTCCTGACGAACTTCCGGAATTTTGGCAATTTGATTCAGAGGCGGTAAAAAAACTGATTATAATTTTACGCTTAGGTGTACTACTTAATATCAAACGGCAAGATGACTTTTTGCCTGAGTTTAAGATTGTAATAGAAGATAAATCATTACAAATCACCTTCCCTGAACAGTGGTTAATGCACAAGCCGATTATCAGTGCAGATTTGGCTAGAGAAGCCGAATACTTAGGTGTTTTAGATTATAAACTGTCTTACTCTTAACCGTTGTTAAACAGCAAATAGAGCATTCATTGAGATCCACTGCGAGTTGACTTAACGGCCTAGATAACTATCAATTAAATGGGTTAATTGCTCATCAAGATGAGCCTCAAAATCGTCTAGGTTTTTATTAAAGGCACTAAGATACAATGCAGCTTGCTGCTGATTTAAACGCTTCCCATTCGTTTTATATTCGGTTTCTGGCAAAGATTTATCATACCTTGGGATAATCACCCAACGAATAAAATCGGAATCTAAACCCACCACCATTTTTTTTGCGTGTTTACAAAACCCCTTTATGTGGGCTGCGCCCTCTGGCCCTAGACATCCGGGCTCAACTCGGAATGTTACCGTAAGCTTTTTATACAACGGCAATGGCAATTCGAATTTCATAATTATCCTAATGTCGGTAACCGGAATTTTTCAGTGCTCAGTCAGCCGTTATATTTTAGTCGTGATAATCAAAAAATGTTAAACCTAACAGCAGAAAACAAAAAAGCCGGACAAAAGTCCGGCTGTTTAGTCGTTTACACTATTACTAGGTAATTGAAGCTTGATAGATACTTTCAATAGAAGCATCTAGGGTTTCTTCAAATTCTTTATCAGAAAGTTGCGCAAATAACCCTTCTGATAGAGCTCGTGAGAAACTTGCAATAATACCTTTATTTGCCTTTAAACGGTTGTTGGCTTCTTCTCTTGAATAACCACCAGACAAAGCAACCACTTTGAGTACACGAGGGTGCTCAATTAGCTCAGAATAAAAACCATTCACTTCAGGCAAAGTCAGTTTTAACATCACTTGCTGGGTGTCTGGTAATGCATCCAATTGAGCTAAAATTTCAGCTTTAAGAATTGCTTCAGCGGCTTCTTTATCAGGCGCATGAATATCAACTTCTGGTTCTATAATAGGAACTAGTCCCTTAGCCAATATTTGTTGCCCTACTAAAAACTGCTGTTCAATTACGGCTTTAATGCCAGCCGGATTGGCAGATTTCACCACTGAGCGCATCTTGGTACCAAATACATCTTTCGCATTGGCTTTATCAAGAACGTCATCTAAGCCAGGCATTGCTTTCATTAGCTGAACGCCATTCTCTTCTGCTTCTAACCCTTTATCCACTTTAAGAAATGGGACAACTTGCTTTTCTTGCCACAAATAGTGAGAACTGGCTTTACCTTCAATATCCCTATCTAAGGTATTTTCAAACAAAATAGCGCCTAGTACTCGCTTACCATTAAACGCTTTGTTGGTGATGATTCGAGTGCGCATTTCGTGCACTTTACCGAACATCTCTTCGTCACCGTTATATTCATCTTCGGTCACGCCATACAGTTTTAATGCTTTTGGGGTACTACCACCACTTTGATCCAAGGCCGCGATAAATCCATTATCGGACTCTATTTTTTTAAGCATGTCTAGTTGTGCTTGTGATGCCATCCGCAACACTCCTTTTTATTTGAGTAGAATACAAAACTTAACTTGAGTGTTTCACTACACTTCTTCTTGGAGTAATCAATCTGACGACTGTCACTCTTTTGCCCTTGCTTCCAACATTGCTACAGCAGGTAACGTTTTGCCTTCTAAGAACTCCAAGAAAGCACCACCACCTGTTGATATATACGAAACTTTGTCAGATATACCATATTTGTCTACTGCTGCCAAAGTATCACCACCACCAGCAATTGAAAAAGCACTGCTTTGTGCAATTGCCAACGAAATTGCTTTGGTTCCTTCACCAAATTGATCGAATTCAAAAACCCCTACTGGCCCGTTCCATACGATAGTTCCCGCCTGTCGAATTAACGCGGCAAGTTGATTTGATGTTTGTGGTCCAACATCAAAAATCATATCTTCGTCTGCGACTTGTGTAACAGCCTTCAAACTGGCTGATGCGGTTTCTGAAAACTCAGTGCCAGTCACCACATCCACGGGTACTGGAATATTGCCACCGTTGTCACTTGCCGTCTGCATTAATCGTTTTGCTTCAGGAATCAAATCTGCTTCATATAAAGATTTGCCCACATTATGCCCTTGTGCAGCAATAAATGTATTGGCAATCCCGCCACCAACGATTAATTGATCAACTTTACTAGAAAGTGACTCTAACACGGTTAATTTAGTAGAAACTTTAGAACCACCCACAATAGCCAACAAAGGTCGGGCTGGATTGTCTAAAGCTTTACCAAGTGCATCTAATTCATTGACTAACAAAGGTCCCGCACAAGCTATTGGAGCAAACTTACCCACACCATGGGTGGAAGCCTGCGCTCTGTGCGCGGTGCCAAAAGCATCCATTACATACACATCACATAAGCCAGCATACTGCTTTGCAAGCCCTTCGTCGTCTTTTTTCTCACCTACATTGAAACGTACGTTTTCTAAAACGACAACTTCACCTGTTGCCACTTCCACACCATCAAGATAATCAGAGGCTAAACTAACCGGACAATCGAGGTGATCATTCAAATAGTTGACGACAGGTTGCATGGAGTACTGAGCGTCAAACTCGCCTTCAGTGGGTCTGCCTAGGTGCGACATCACCATTACCTTGGCACCTTTTTCAAGCGCTAGTTTAATCGTTGGTAAGGCTGCTTTAATTCTCGCATCTGATGTCACTTTGCCATCTTTGACTGGCACGTTGAGATCTTCGCGTATTAACACTCGTTTATCTGCGAGGGTCAAATCTGCCATACTGAGTATCGACATATAGGTTCCTTTAATCTTGCTATTATTGATTGTTAATCTATAACATCATTAAGTATATTTATTTTTAATTACATTTATAGTTCAAATACGAAACATAGCTTGCGCAGTGTCTAACATTCGATTCGCAAAACCCCACTCGTTATCACACCATACCAGTGTTTTCACAAGTTGTTTGTGACTCACTCTGGTTTGTGTGCCATCCACGATACAAGAATGTGGATCATGATTGAAGTCTATTGATACCAAAGGCTCTTCAGTGTAACTCAATATTCCGTTTAATCTGCCCTGACCTGCTTGTTTCAACACCTGATTAATGTCATTTATTGACACTTTTTTATCTACTGTCACACTCAAGTCCATCGCTGTGACATTAATTGTAGGCACTCTGACAGCGATCGCTTCAAATTTTCCTGCAAATTTTGGCAACACCCGTTCAATACCAGCAGCTAATCGGGTATCTACGGGAATAATCGATTGGCTAGCAGCTCGTGTTCGGCGCAAATCTGGATGATACGCATCAATCACTTGTTGATCATGCATAGAAGAATGAATGGTTGTGACTGTGCCGCTTAACACATCAAATGCTTTATCAAGAACTTGAATTACCGGCACTATGCAATTTGTAGTACAAGAGCCATTGGAAACAATGCGATCATCACTTTGCAACAAGTCATCATTGATACCGTAAATAACAGTAGCATCCATGTCTGGTGTCGATGGGTGGGAAAAAAGTACTTTTTTAGCGCCTTGGGCAATATGAATTTCCGCATCCGCTCTATCGTTGTGAACGCCTGTGCACTCTAAGACTAAATCCACATCGAGCTCGGCCCAGGGTAGCTTGTCTAAAGTAGCGAACTGTAGCAATTGAATCGTATCACCGGCCACATTCAAACAATCCCCATTCAGGGAAACCGGAAATCCAAAACGACCGTGAGCTGTGTCGTATTTTAATAAATGAGCGATGCCTTCAGGATTAGCAATCTCATTAATTGCAACAATTTTGATTTGTTCGTGTCGAGCTGTTTCGTACAAAGCCCGCAATACGTTTCGACCTATGCGACCAAAGCCATTTATTGCAATTCGTATCATGTCACTCTTAATACATAAATGGGCACGCTCTGTTACAAGTGTACCCTTTTCTAGTAATTAGGTTACCAACACTAAAAACCTTAGGTTAGTAACGCTAGTTTATTTTGCGCTCGATTATAATGAATTCGCCGCCTCTACGATAGCATCTGCGGTAAAACCAAAGTATTTCAGCAACGCGCCACCAGGGGCAGACTCACCAAAGGTAGTCATACCAACGATTTTGCCATCGAATCCAACATATTTGTGCCAAAAATCCACATGAGCCGCTTCAACAGCAACACGTTTTGTCACGCTGCGAGGTAATACAGACTCACGATAATCAGCATCTTGGGCATCAAAGACATTGGTGCTAGGCATAGATACTACACGTACAGCCTTACCTTGCGCAGTTAATTTTTGCGCAGCTTCAACCGTGATAGCGATTTCAGAGCCTGTGGCAATCAAGATGATTTCAGGTGTCGTATCACAATCCAGCAAAACATATCCACCTTTGGCGATATCAGCAAGTTGCTGCTCATTGCGAGATTGTGCAGGTAAACCCTGACGGCTGAATACCAGTGCTGATGGTCCATCTTTACGCTCAATTGCCGCTTTCCAAGCCACAGCTGTTTCAGCTCCATCACAAGGTCTCCACGTCGTTAGATTTGGAGTTAGACGCAAATTCGCTACTTGCTCAATAGGTTGATGAGTTGGACCATCTTCCCCTTGTCCAATGGAATCATGGGTATAAACGAAAATATTAGGAATTCCCATCAACGCAGACATACGCACAGCATTACGAGCGTATTCCATGAACATTAAGAAGGTTGCACCATAAGTTCTGAAGCCGCCATGCAGCCCAATACCATTCATGATCGCGCTCATACCAAATTCACGTACGCCGTAGAAAATATAGTTGCCACTGGCATCATCGGCGGTAATACCTTTTGAACCAGACCACAATGTTAGGTTAGATCCGGCTAAATCGGCTGAACCACCAACCACTTCAGGTAGTAAACTGGCAAAGGCTTCAATTGCATTTTGCGAAGACTTACGACTCGCAACGTTTTCAGCTTTTTCTTGGGTTTGTTTAATATATGCGGCGGCTTTATCGCTGAAATCAGCAGGTAAGTCACCATTTAAACGACGGGTAAACTCACTGGCTAACTCTGGATATGCTTCTGCGTATTTAGCAAACTTTCCATTCCACTGTTGCTCAAGCTCTAAACCTGTTTGTTTCGCATCCCATTGTGCGTAGATATCTTCAGGAATAACGAAAGGGGCATGGTTCCAGTTAAGTTCTTTGCGGGTTGCTTCAACTTCATCAAGACCTAAAGGTGAACCATGACTATCGTGGCTACCTGATTTATTAGGTGAACCAAATCCGATGACTGTTTTACAACAAATCATGGTGGGTTTAGAAGTTTCTGCTTTAGCCGCTTTGATTGCAGCATTGATGGCTTCAGGATCGTGTCCATCCACGTCAGCAATAACGTGCCAACCATAAGACTCAAAACGAGCAGGAGTATCGTCAGTAAACCAACCTTCTACTTCACCATCAATGGAAATACCGTTGTCATCCCAAAAGGCGATCAACTTACCTAAACCTAAAGTTCCAGCAAGTGAACAAGTTTCATGAGAAACCCCTTCCATCAAACAACCATCACCTAAAAAGCAATAGGTGAAATGATCAACAATATCAAACTCAGGTTGATTAAATTGTGCTGCTAACATTTTTTCAGCGATTGCCATACCAACAGCGTTACTAATACCTTGTCCTAAAGGACCGGTAGTGGTTTCAACTCCAGGTGCGTAGCCATACTCTGGGTGACCTGGAGTTCTTGAATGCAATTGACGAAAGTTTTTTAATTCTTCAATTGGCAAGTCGTAACCGGTTAGATGCAACAAAGAATAGATCAACATCGAGCCATGACCATTAGACAACACGAAGCGGTCACGGTTAGCCCATTTCGGGTTAGCTGGATTGTGGTGCATAAAATCACTCCACAATACTTGTGCAATATCAGCCATTCCCATTGGTGCTCCGGGGTGACCTGAATTAGCTTGTTGTACCGCATCCATTGATAAAGCGCGAATGGCATTGGCTAGTTCTCGACGTGAAGGCATGGTGTCTCCTGCTATAAATAATTGCCTAAAAGCATGCTCAACGCCTAACTAAATTGGCTATGACATTGATTAATTTGCTTGTATTCATTTTGGGGTTGAACATTTTCCACCAGCCATCGCCGAACTGCAACGCTTATTCATTATTGATTATGCTTTTTTTGGTTATGTTCTATTCCTTTTCTGGTAATTCACGTACAAACAAGTGGAAACCATTCTGAACATATAGCCATTTGGACGTCTAGACGGAAAGACTGGTATTTTAGAAAATAATGATTAGAATGCAACTATTGCCGATAAGAAATCACTTTTGGCGTGAATCTATTAAGCGAATTCAAGAAAGGAAAAACACATGACATCACATCTTTTTACTTCAGAGTCTGTTTCTGAGGGGCACCCAGACAAAATTGCAGATCAAATCTCTGATGCAGTGTTAGATGCCATTTTAACCCAAGACCCTAAAGCCCGTGTGGCTTGTGAGACGTTTGTCAAAACCGGAATGGTACTTGTGGGTGGTGAAGTGACCACCTCGGCTTGGGTAGACATTGAAGAATTGACACGCAAAACCGTTCGCGAAATTGGCTATACCCACTCAGATATGGGTTTTGACGCAGATTCATGTGCAGTGCTCAACGCCATAGGTAAACAGTCACCAGATATTAATCAAGGTGTTGATCGTAGTCGTCCAGAAGAGCAAGGTGCGGGAGATCAAGGCTTGATGTTTGGCTATGCCAGTGATGAAACCGATGTTTTAATGCCTGCGCCAATTACTTATTCCCATCGTCTGGTAAAACGTCAGGCAGAAGTCAGAAAAAACAACTCGTTGCCTTGGTTGCGCCCTGATGCCAAAAGCCAAGTCACTTTTATCTATGAAAATAATCAACCTGTCGGCATAGACGCAGTTGTATTGTCAACTCAACATTGTGACTCAATCAGCACTGCTGATTTGCAAGAAGCCGTTATGGAAGAAATTATCAAACCCGTGCTGCCTGAAAAGTGGTTGTCAGCCAAAACAAAATTTTTGATTAACCCAACAGGTCGATTTGTTATTGGTGGTCCAATGGGTGACTGTGGATTGACTGGTCGTAAAATAATAGTCGACACTTATGGCGGCATGGCCCGTCATGGTGGTGGCTGTTTCTCAGGAAAAGATCCCTCTAAAGTTGATCGTTCAGCGGCTTACGCCGGGCGTTATGTAGCTAAGAATATAGTTGCAGCAGGGTTAGCTAAACGTTGTGAAATCCAAGTTTCTTATGCAATTGGCGTAGCCGAACCAACATCAATTAGCATTGAAACTTTTGGTACTGGTGTTATCTCAGATCAAAAACTCACCGATTTAGTAAGAGCTAATTTTGACCTTCGTCCTTATGGCCTAATAAAAATGCTCGATCTTGAACGTCCTATCTATCAAGCGACAGCTGCTTACGGTCACTTTGGCCGCGAAGAGTTTCCTTGGGAAGCGACAGATAAAGCTGAGCAATTGAAGGCTGCACTATAAATTAATTAGACATCATATGATGATTAGTTAAACTCAAAATAGCGTCTTTTAGACGCTATTTTTGTTTTAACAGATATTGTTAATCAATAATTTGACAATAATCAGAATTCACCAAAATCATATGCACTTTATTGGCCATCCGAACTCGTACGCATTCCCCCTCATCAGCTGGGAAGTAATCTAAAACCACAACTAAATACTCACCGTCAGTTGCGGTGAGATGGTACTCGAACCCTCTACTAGGGCCCTCTTCAATACTGGTGAGCAATCCACCGAAGAAAGCACCAATTAGTGCACCTGCAAGAATCTGCCTGTCGCTTCCGTAAACATTATTCAATGCGCCCCAAAGCCCCCAACTCGCAGCGGCCTCGCCAGCATGAGATTCAAATTTAACATCGTATATTTGATCGACATTGGCATATAGCTCAGTGACAAATTGGTTACGTTCAGAATTTCGCGTATGATGAGATGCGCAAGATGATACTAAAAATGGCAAACTCAGTGCCGCTAATTTTATGAATGTCATTTTCATAGATACACATCTTGTTAATTAATTATTACCAGCATACTGATCTAAAACTGAATTGAAGCTTAACAATTAAGAATTAGTGCAGTTAACGGGAAATCGGAAATCATTTATGTTTAAACACATCTCCAAAACATGTCTAGCAGCTACCATTAGCGCAGTATTACTAACGGCTTGTTCTACCTCTCCCACAGGCAGGTCCCAATTAAAGCTCTACTCTAAAGATCAATTAGCGGATATGGGAGCGCAAGCTTTCGATGGTATGAAAATAGAACAGAAAGTCTCGCAACAAGGAGTAGATAATCAATATGTTTCTTGTGTTGCAGGCTTCATAACCAAACATGTGCCTAGCAGTGTCTTTGATGGCCAATGGGAGCTGGTAGTTTTTGAAGACGATCAAGTTAACGCCTTCGCGTTGCCAGGGGGAAAGATTGGTGTTTACACAGGGCTGCTTAAAGTAGCTCAAAATCAAGATCAATTGGCCGCTGTTATCGGTCATGAAGTTGGCCATGTTATTGCTGAACATGGAAATGAAAGAATGTCCAATTCGGCGCTAATCGGCATAGGTTTAGAGGCGACCAATCAAATCTTAAATGCTAAACAAGTGGCAAATAGCAACATGATTATGGCTGGTATTGGTTTAGGGGTTCAAGTCGGTGTACAACTGCCATTTAGCCGCACTCACGAGACTGAAGCCGATCTAATAGGCTTAGAGTTGATGGCAAGAGCTGGGTTTGACCCTACTCAGTCGGTTGAATTATGGAAGAATATGGACAAGGCAAGTGATGGACAACGGACTTCTGAATTTATGTCTACTCACCCCTCCCCCACAACGCGGATTGAAACCCTTACGGCCAATATGTCGGCAGCACAAGCATTAGCGAATCAAGCAACCGATAAACCGAACTGTAAAATGTAATTTCCCGTAAATGTAACTATCCGTATCGAGTTAATTTTAGTTAAAAAAAATACCCCTAATTAGGGGCATTTTTTATATTTAACGGAAGATTACTCTTCTGTTTTATGTAAATGCACATCCATTTGTGGGAATGGAATGCTAATGCCTTCTTGGTCAAAGCGAAGTTTAACCGCTTCAGTGAAGTCAAATTTAACAGCCCAGTAGTCAGCAGAAGCTACCCAAGGACGAACGATAAAGTTAACACTGCTATCTGCCAATTCTGAAACAGCAACTGTAGGCGCAGGATCTTTTAGGATACGCTCATCAGCATTAACCATTTCAATAAGCACTTCTTTAGCTTTCTTAAGATCAGCGTCGTAACCGATACCAACAACCATATCCACTCGACGAGTTTCTTTTGCTGATACGTTTACAATGTTACCGCTATAGATAGCACCGTTTGGAACAATAATTTCTTTGTTATCAGGCGTTGTCATTACTGTAGTGAAGATAGTGATATCTTTAACTACACCAGCAGTACCAGCTGCTTCGATGAAATTTCCGCGAGTAAATGGGCGGAAAACAAGCAACATCACACCTGCAGCAAAATTCTGTAAAGAACCTTGTAGTGACAAACCAATTGCCAAACCTGCAGCACCTAAAATTGCAACTAAGGACGTAGTATCTACACCTAGTTGGTCTAATGAGGCAACAATAACAAACAACATTAAAATAGCGTTAACTATGGCCTTTAAAAAGTCGACAAGCATGTCGTCATATTTAGAGCGAGCCATAACTTTGCCAAACACATTGACAAGAATTCCAACAACCATTTTACCGATAATGTAAATGATGACGGCGAACAATATGTTCAGCCCCCAAGGAATTACATAAGTTTCAACTAACTCTGATACATTTATATCTTCAAGCATTTTTTGTTTCTCCCGAACATTTTTTAATTCTTTGAATAGCGATAGTCCTACACCAAAAGAAAGCCTTTTCATTTATTTGGCTAACATCACTACTTGGTAATTAGTGGGACGACGAAATAATAAAGGAAACAACAAGATATGCACCCTTTTTTTGTCAAATTAGACTAATGTATATGTCGCAATTTAGCGTCATAGACTAAAGTTTAATTCGCTTAATTCTTTTAATCATTTAGAGTGTTGTCATTGAATTGTCAAAAATCAAAGTTACTTTATCCCTCGGATTTGAAGGCTTCGACATTCAATATCTTGGATTTTATTTCAGAATTTGTTCAACATATTTTTGTATTAAAACAAAATTTTTATCACTGTTTAATATTAAGAACAGGTAGCTGAACTCCTTTTAAAAATGTTGGTTATTTACAAATACCTGAATTTGTTAGGGTTTTACTAATGTTTATTTTTTAAGCATTTTAAACTCTACTTTAGTTAATAGAAGTGCTATGCTATTCGCCCCTTAATTAAGGGTTCTTAGTAATATTTTTAAAGGAATTGAAAATGTTAATTCTCTCTCTTATCTTCGTTAGTTTGATAATTCTATTGGTCTTTTGCCTTGCTAAAGATACGGGTGAACACACTGCGTTTGCGCGCAAGAATGCTTCTATTAATAATCAGCAGGAATCTACTGATAGCTCGCACAATAGAATGACTTCAACTAAAACGTTAAATGCCAACTAACAATAGCCAAGATTTATTCTTCTCTATGATTGATTAATTCAAATGCGGTGACAAAATCACCGCATTTGATTTGAAAATCACTGGCTTTGCTTATTAATTAAATAGACTTACTTGGTTGTTTGCCAATGGTCGGTAATTCTTTAGTTGAGATACCTTCTACTTGATATACCATATAGTGCATTGTTAACTGCTGTTGTAATCCCATGCGAATTCCAAGAATTTATCACCCCGACTTACTCATTGTTGATCAGATTATTGATCTCACCCCTGATGCTGCAAACCATATAGTCAGTGTTCTGCGTCTAAACGAAGGTCACCCATTAGTGCTGTTTAATGGCGATGGCAACGAATATAGCGCTGAACTAGTGACTGCCAAAAAACGTCAAGCAAAGGTGTTAATTGACGCAAAACTGTCTATCAACGTCGAATCCACATTAAATATTCATTTAGGTCAAGGTGTCTCACGAGGCGACAGAATGGATATGGCAATTCAAAAAGCAGTTGAACTCGGTGTCACTGAAATTACGCCATTGATCACCGAAAGATGTGGCGTGAAATTATCAGCTGAACGCTGGGAAAAAAAATGCCAGCAATGGCAAAAGTTAATTATTTCAGCCTGTGAACAATGTGGTAGAAATCAAATTCCCACATTACATCCATGCACATCGATTCATGAATGGACAAAACAATCCACCACACAGCTTCGATTAACCTTACATCCCAGAGCTGAAAAGAGTATTAAACACTTATCAATCCCCTCCAGTGGAGTTAAATTATTGATAGGACCAGAAGGTGGATTTACCGAGTCTGAAATCTATGCCACTGAGCAAGTTGGCTTTCAAACAGTGCAAATGGGTCCTCGAGTGTTAAGAACGGAAACCGCAGCGATTGCCGCTATAGCGGCCTTGCAAGCTATTCACGGTGACCTTTAACGAGCAAATTTAGCGTAGACAGCAGCGGCTTTTATGCTACATTGTTTAAAATTGCTACTAACGGATTAAGAATAAAGCAATCATTAATATGAAATCTCACAAGGTTATCAACATTCGCGGTGCAAGCAATTACACGCATTTGAAGCGACATAATGCGATTGAGTCCGGTCGCATAAATGCGTTAGACATGTTGGTTAATGGTAATCCCCTCGAAGAAGTCCTAAGCGAATTAGTATCAAGTCTAGAATCTGCAACGACAGGGCTTAAATGTTTGATTAGCTTGTTAGATAGCTCACGCACTGTGCTAAACCCATTCGTTGGGCCAAGTTTACCACTGCCGCTTCTGGAGGCTTTAAAAAATCAAAAGGTATTTCCTGCTGCAACAACTTGCGCTGTAGCAATAGGCAAAAGAGAATTAGCCGTAAGTGAAGATATTATTCAAGATCCCCACTGGCATAAATTACAAAATGTCGCCATTGCTTGCGGTATACGCTGCTGTTGGTCACAACCGATCATTTCCCCTAATGGCGAAGTGTTTGGCACATTTTCTATGTTTTTTCCGACCTCCGGAGTCCCTGAACAAGACGATATAGACTCCTTGACCTACGAGGCTCAAATTGTCTCAATTATTCTTGAACGAGCTAACAACATTCAACAACTGAAAGAAACCAATGCCGAATTAGAAAGACGAGTTGAAGAACGAACACAAGAATTAACCAATACCAATCATATGTTGAAAAAGGCGTTAGATCAGCGCAACGAGGTACAAAACCAATTAGTCGAATTAGAAAATATGGCGGCTTTGGGAACCATGATGTCGAGTCTAACGCATGAGATCAATACACCAACAGGTGTTGCTATCACAGCGATTTCCTACTTACGCAGTATTCTGAGCAAGACGACACAAGCCTTTCAACAAGAACAACTGAAACGATCCGAGTTAAAACAATTTTTTGCCGCTACCGAAGAGAGTGTTGATATTGTTGAACGCAATTTGATTCGCTCTACTCAGTTAATTAAAACCTTCAAACAACTTTCCTTAGACCAGCACAGTCAAGAAGCTCGTAAAATTAATCTTATTAGTTACGTAAATGAAATTTTATTGACCCTGAAACCACGCTTAAAGCGCTCCAATCAAAAATTTTGTTTTGACATAGATCCTGAATTGGAAGTCTATAGTAATCCCGGTGCGATTAGCCAATTACTGATAAATCTGATTATGAACTCTGTGCAACACGGTTTTGACGCAAAGCAAATTGGTCATATTTTCTTTAAAATAAGGGTTATCGAGCAAGCGATAGGTCAACCGATGTTAGAGCTAATATACAAAGATAACGGTTGTGGGATGTCAGAATATACGATTGAAAACTTATACAAACCATTTTTTACCAGCGCTCGGCACAATGGCGGTTCTGGTTTGGGTATGCACATATGTTACGACATTGTGGTTAAAGTATTAGCTGGGCACATTGATTGTAAATCTAAAATTGGAAAAGGCGTCGAATTCACGGTTACCTTTCCGGTTAGTTTAGATAAACCCGAGCTCGATAGCTTTTAAAACAGCACGAGTGCGATCGCGCACGCCTAATTTATCTAATACATTCGAAACCTGATTTTTAACCGTACCTTCAGATTTAAATATCAACTCGGAGATTTCACGATTACTGCAACCAGCAGCAATTAATCGCAATATTTCAACTTCTTTAGCACTAAGAGGAATCGGGGCGATAGAGCTTTCAAACGCAGTTTCTTTACCTTGCAGACTTTTTAATACACGCTGCGTAAGGCTAGGTTGAATTAATGTTTCTCCGCTATGTACTTTAACAATAGCCTCGACCAAGGTTTCTAACGATACATCCTTCAGTAAATACCCTTTCGCCCCCGCTTGAATAGCTTGGATAACAAGCTGATGTTCATCAAAAGTTGTGAGCATAATCACTGGTGGAATTTCTGCTGGTGCCTTCAGATTTAAGGCTTCAACCGTTTCAATTCCATTCATGATTGGCATCCGAATATCCATGAGTACGACATCGGGCTTATGTGTTGCAATGATATTCAATGCACTTTTGCCATCGGCTGCTTCTGCAACAATGTTGATCTCCGGCGCTAGCGACAAAAGGCTTTTAATCCCTTCACGGACCAAGGTTTGGTCGTCTACAACCATCACATTAATACTCATGTTAGCTCCGGTAATTCTATTTTTGTGCGAAACCCTGTTGCCGTTAGTGCAGTATCGATAGTTCCTCCAAGGTTAACGATTCTTTCGCGCATCCCAATCAAACCATTACCCTCTTGTATTTTATTTTGCTGTTTTTGCCTACCGTCGTCATACATTGTCAGCTGGACAGTATTATTTTTGTGGGCTAATTGAATATTGAAATGCTTAGCATTACTGTGACGCAACGTATTAGTAACAGACTCTTGCACACTGCGTAAAATGGCTTCTGCTACATTAACATCGGATATATTCAAATTAACTTCAATATCTAGTGTAATTCGCAGGTTAGGTACATCATCTAATAGCGCATGAAGGGCCTGACTTAATTCGATATGCGACTTTTCACGAATTTCAGAAACGGCTTCGCGAACATCACTTAATAATAGTTTAGCTAAACCGTGGCATTGTTGAATTTTAGCCTGAGCTTCACCATCTGAAATCCGAGAAGCCACCTGTAAATTAATCGTCAATGCAGTCAAATGGTGTCCTAGTAAATCATGAATATTACGAGCAATACGTACTCGCTCCGCTTGTTTTGATGCCTCTCCTAACAACCTTTGAGTTGCCATTAATTCACGATTAAGCTCCATCGCCTGTTCGGTTGCGCGTTTCTCTTTAATATTTGCATTTACCATGACAAGGGCAAAAATATTAAACGTCCAGAATAGCAACGCAGATAGCATTGCCGAATCCACGTGCCAATAAAAATACATTATTACCCAAAAGGGTGCCGACCAAATGGGCGACGTAACCAAGGTTTGTTTGAATGGCATAAAATAGGGTAATTGAGCACTCCAAATGGTAACCAAAATCGCCACAAAGGTGAAAGGAGTCAAAAATGCAAGAGATACAATAGCGATATATTGAACTGCTATTAAAATCAGGCGATAAGCCATGTCATTGCGATATTTGTTATCGGATATCGCAACCATGAAAGACACTATGTAAATAATTAATGCGACACCGGTAACAAGCATTATTTGAGCGGAATAATTTCCTGAACTCAGCATTAAAAACATCACAATGCCACTTACCACAGCCCATGGAAAAACGGCTGAGAGATTTTCAATATTAAAAAATTGTTTAAAGTTTTGCATTTAGTAACCACGATAGGGTTGTGATAACCCAGATACTGACGCCATTCGATACCTTGAGTATGAACAATCTTTGAGTTGAACACTATAGGCCAAAAGTCATGTTTTAGATTGTGACTTTTGGCACTAAACAAAAAATCAAGAATACCTAAACTGGATTCAAATTAAATCAGATAGTTTATCGATTATTTGAATTTAGCATATTGTCTTATTGGAGATTGAAATGGCAACTTTACACAGTATTTTATTTTCAGCGCATATCATTTTAGGAACTATGGCTCTCATTGTATTTTGGATTCCTCTAGTCTCGTTAAAAGGAAGTCTTAATCACAAAAAATTTGGTCGCTACTATAGTTGGACGATGTATGCCGTTGCTTGTTCAGGTGCACTCATGGCAATACTGGTGATCTATGATCCACTTGCAATAAAAGGCCATTTAATGACAGAAGAAACTGATCCGCAAAACTTCACGGCCAGTTTACGTATTTTTTGGGGGTTTCTGTTGTACTTGAGTTTAATTACTTATAGCAGTATTCGCCAAGGCGAAGCGGTTTTAAAACACAAAAACAACCCTGAAGCGCTGCGCAGGTTCAGTCATATTATGCCACTTGTATTACTTATAATAGGTGGTGGTATAACAACCGTTAACGGTTTGTTGAATCACACAACCTTGCATATTACTTTTGGAATATTGGGCTGTGGAATAGGTTTTAGCATGCTGCGTTTCTGCCTAAAGCAACAACATTCTCAAAAGCAATGGATAATCGAGCATTTAAGCGCCATGATCGGCTCAGGAATTGGTGCCTATACTGCGTTTATTGCATTTGGCGGTCGACATATTTTTAGCCATTTAGGAGATGCGCAAATCATCTTTTGGGTTGCTCCAGGGGTAATCGGCGGTCTTGCAATATTTTTACTATCAAAAAATTATGGCAATACCGCTTCCCTACAGGATTAAATTGCGCTTTGCTGGGCGTGTTGCTCCCTGTATTCTTTTGGAGTTTGATCAAAGTGTTTGCGGAACACAGCGTACATATATTGTAGAGACGGATAGCCGCACATAGCCGCGATTTCTGAGGTTTGATTTTCTCCAGATTTTAACATAGAGCACGCTTTTTCCAGTTTCTCATTATGGATTTCATTGTGAATACTATGACCACGTTCTTCATAAAAACGAGTTTCTAAATTTGAGCGAGAAATACCAACATAATCAAGTACTTGATCAACTTTGATACCTCTACAAGCATTTTGTCGAATAAAATGCATCGCTTGGATCACATGGGGGTCTTTTAACGCTTTAAAGTCGGTAGATTGTCTTTGCGCAACACCGACAGGAGGAACCATCACAATCTTATTTTTAAGATTCGGATTATCTAAACGACGATGCAATAATTTGGCAGCTTGAAAGCCCATTTCGAAGCAGCCTTGGGTCACCGAACTCAAACTAATTCGACTCAAATTACGAGCAATATCGTCATCATCTATGCCGACAATCGAAATCTGGTCTGGTACCAACTTACCCGTATGATCACAAGCTTGGAGTAAATGTCGAGCGCGTGCATCAGTTACCGAAATAACACCGACTGGATTAGGCAAGCTTTGCAACCAATCAGATAATCTATTCATAGAATATTGCCAAGTTTCTGGACGAGTAGGATGTCCACGATAAATAGCGCAATCGAAGCCATCTTCTTTACACAGTTTAACCACCGCTTTTTCTCGCTCGGTGGCCCAACGATGGTTATCATCAGGTGGAAAACCGTAAAATGCGAAACGCTCTAAGCCCTTTTGTTTTAAATGTTCATAGGCACATTTCACCACAGCCAAATTATCGGTAGCAACATAAGGAACATTGGGATAATCATTCTCATTTTCGTAAGAACCGCCCACACCAATAATCGGAATATTGATACCTTCAACGGCTTTTTGAATTGTTGGCGCATCAAAATCAGCGATAATCCCATCACCAACCCAATCATTAATATTGTCAATTCTGGCCAAAAAATCTTCTTCTAGATAAACATCCCAATCGACTTTAGATGACTGTAAATAATGGCCTATGCCTTCAATTACCTGACGGTCATATACTTTGTTCGCATTGAAAAGTAATGAAATACTGTGCTTTGCCTTAAACATCAAACACCTCTTTACACAAAAAGTTTTATTACGTTTTTGTTGATTGAGCTTATATTAATAGCAAATTTGGTAAAAAGAACCTAGACAACAGATTACGAAATTTAATAATTAAATAACATAATTGATACAAATTGGGCTGTCGTAAAAGATGCACAGACATTTTTTAAACATACTGAGACCAATATGTACCTTGGCGTTGATTTAGGCACTTCGGGCATTAAAATTATTTTAATGGACGAAATCGGCAATATTATAGATAGTGAATCAGAAGCTCTTCAGGTTTCTCGTCCTAAACATTTATGGTCAGAGCAGGACCCGCAACATTGGTGGTCAGCCTGTGACGCTGCTATGCAAAAATTAGCTAAGCGTAACCAGATGCAGCAAATTAAAAGTATTGGCTTATCTGGACAAATGCATGGTGCGACCTTATTAGATAGCGAAAATAATATCATTCGTCCAGCCATTTTATGGAATGACGGGCGCTGCCAAGCCCAATGCGAAGAACTGGAAAGTCAAATCCCAAATTGCCACCAAATTACCGGTAATTTGATGATGCCCGGCTTTACTGCCCCCAAACTATTGTGGGTTCAGCAAAATGAACCTGAGCAGTTCGCCAAGATTGCAAAAGTACTATTACCTAAAGACTATTTACGCTTCCTGTTAACCGGAGATTTTGCCTCTGATATGTCTGATGCAGCAGGAACTATGTGGCTAGATGTTGAGGCTCGTGACTGGCATCAAGATATGTTAGCGGCCTGTGGTTTAAGCATCGAACAAATGCCCAAATTATATGAAGGTAACGGGATTACTGGACACTTAAGTGCGCATTTAGCAGAGCGTTGGAATATGCAATCTGTACCTGTAATCGCAGGCGGTGGTGATAATGCTGCCGGCGCAGTGGGAGTGGGTTTGGTAAAACCTGGCCAAGCAATGATTTCTCTAGGTACATCTGGAGTGTACTTTTTAGTATCAGAAGGATTTAAAGCCAACCCTCAAATGGCGGTGCATAGTTTTTGTCATGCCATACCAAATACCTGGCACTTAATGTCAGTAATGTTAAGTGCCGCTAGCTGCTTACAATGGTTTGCCGAGGACGTTGTAAAATCAAATGTGATCGACCTACTAGCTGAATTGGAGTCTGACTCAAGTGCATTTGATGTAACACAAGCCCCCATTTTTCTGCCCTATTTGAGCGGAGAAAGAACACCTCACAATAATCCCCATGCACAAGGTACTTTTTTTGGTTTAACCAATGAAAGTAATCAAGCTAGTTTCACTCACGCCATTTTAGAAGGTGTGAGTTTCGCTTTTGCAGATGGAGTGGAGGCAGTGCATGCTTCTGGTGCTCAGGCGACTGAAATCACCTTAATTGGCGGTGGCGCAAAAAGCCCGTATTGGCGTCAACTATTGGCCGATGTATTAAATACAAAGATTACATTTCGTAAAGGCGGTGACGTCGGTCCAGCATTAGGTGCGGCAAGACTAGCAAAAATGGCCGTCCACCCTGAACTGACATTAGAAGATGTATGTCCTGAACCTGAGATTGTCGAAATCCACCAGCCGAATCCAGACATGGTAGCCATTTATAAACCCCGACGAGATAAGTTTAAGAAACTTTACCCAGTTCTTAAGGAACTATTTTAAATGTTTGCGCGCATCTAGCTTGTTAAGACAACTTTGAGCAAAAAGCACAAAAGTCTAAGCACAATTCGTAATTGTTAGATGCGTAATAAACATCCACTATTCACTCTATATTCGCAGCAGTAATTATTTAATTTTTAGCAGGAGACCCTAATGTCCCAATATTTCGAAAACATTGAAAAGATAAAATATGAAGGAGTGGACTCAGACAATCCACTGGCGTTTCATCACTATAACCCTGACCAGATCATTCTAGGTAAAAGCATGAAAGATCATCTGCGTTTTGCAGCGTGTTACTGGCATAATTTCTGTTGGGATGGTGCTGATGTTTTTGGTCAAGGTACCTTTGGTCGTCCTTGGTTAAAACCTGGTGACCCCATGGCGCGCGCGAAACAAAAAGCTGACGTTGCATTTGAGTTTTTTAACAAACTGAATGTTCCTTTCTATTGCTTTCACGATATAGACGTTTCCCCAGAAGGTAACTCTATCAAAGAATATACTGAAAACTTTGCGCAAATGGTGGATGTGTTAGAAGCCAAGCAAGAAGAATCAGGCGTCAAGTTATTATGGGGCACAGCTAACTTGTTCAGTAACCCGAGGTACGCAGCTGGTGGGGCAACAAACCCGAATCCAGAAGTGTTCACCTACGGTGCAACTCAAGTCTTTCATGCCATGAATGCAACCAAGCGACTTGGCGGTGAAAACTACGTTTTATGGGGCGGCCGTGAAGGTTATGAAACCCTATTAAACACCGATTTACGTCAAGAGCGCGCCCAACTCGGTCGATTTATGCAAATGGTAGTTGAGCATAAACATAAAATCGGATTTAAAGGGGCCTTGTTAATTGAACCTAAACCACAAGAGCCAACGAAGCATCAGTATGATTATGACAGTGCAACGGTTTACGGCTTCTTAAAACAGTATGGTTTAGAGCAAGAGTTCAAGATGAATATCGAAGCGAACCACGCAACCTTAGCCGGTCACTCTTTCCATCATGAAATTGCCACAGCTGTATCCTTAGGTATCTTTGGAAGCATAGACGCAAACCGTGGTGACGCTCAAAATGGTTGGGATACAGATCAATTCCCTAATGCAGTAGAAGAATTGTCACTGATTATGTATGAAGTGCTTAAAGCCGGAGGTTTTACCACAGGCGGTTTGAATTTCGATACAAAATTGCGTAGACAAAGTTCTGATCCTATAGATTTATTCCACGGACATATTGGCGGCATGGATCACATGGCGTTGGGTTTGAAAAAAGCTGCTGAAATTATAAATAATGATTTCTTGTCCGCTAAAGTCAAAGAACGTTATGCAGGCTGGAACAAGAACTTAGGTAAAGAAATTATCGGTGGAGAGCACTCGTTGGAGTCATTAGCCAAGTTTGCGGTTGATAACTCGTTGGATCCAAAACATCAAAGTGGACAGCAAGAATTACTAGAAAATAAAGTGAATCGTGTGCTTTATGGTTAATCAGTAATGTTCTACTGATTACACCTCAATGATCAACAAGGCCTCTTAATTCGAGGCCTTTTTTATGTGCGCAGAATGCTTAACTCATCATTTTATTTATCGACCATGGGCTTAGCAGCCAACTTATTGACGAATACCTTTACCAGTAGATGCCCAGTAAATCCCGCCAAATAAGTGCTCCAGAAACGCACTATTTTCATAGACTGCTGGCAAATGCCCTAAGCTGGTATAAAAAGCACGACCACCATCCATTTCCTGATACCAAGCAATGGGATGAAACTCTCCCATTCCATCGCCTTTAACTCTTCCCCAATCGGCTTGTGGAGAGTAAGTTGATTCGTCTACCTGCAAAATATAATTCAAGTTGCTACTTAACTCTGGACCAAACTGATACCACTCATCTGTCCATAATGACACATCAGGCATCATCTCCAAGCCTGGAAAAGTGCGATCAATCACCGCCAACTCAGCGGTCTGAATAAGCGGATGAATCACAAACTGTCGGCCAACTAACTTCCCATACCATGGCCAATCGTATTCAGTGTCACTGGCGCTATGCACACCCACATATCCCTTGCCAGATTGGATAAATTGTTCAAATGCTTGCTGTTGTGACGAATTTAGAATGTCACCGGTGGTAAGTAAAAACATGACAACATCATACTGAGCAAGATCTTTTTGATTAAATACATTAGCATCTTCGTGCCAATCCATATCAAAATGATGCTTTTCAGACATTTTAGTTAGCGCATTTATTGCTTGATTCACTGAAGTATGATGAAAACCAGCCGTTTTGCTAAACACTAAAAGTTTAAATTGTTTGGCTTGTGCAGACATGCAAAACACAAATGTCACAGCCAATACGGCAACTATGTTTACGCAATTTTTAACGCGCATAATATCTATCCTCTTTGAAGTCTCTAAAAACAAAAAGGGTGCAAACTAATTGCACCCTACAAAATCAAAAGTCAGTTCTTATCCAACCATGTCTTCCAATTCAGTACCTTTGGTTTCATGTACTAATTTAATCACAAACAGTACAGATATCAGCGCACATACGGCGTAAAAACCATAAGCGCCCGCTAAGCCAATACTAGTCAACATAATTGGGAAGGTCATGGTAATGGCAAAGTTAGCGCCCCACTGAAATAGTCCAGCAACCGCCAAACCAGAACCGCGAATTTGATTAGGGAACATTTCTCCCAACATTACCCACATTACCGGTCCCCATGAGAGGTTAAAGAAGAACACATATGCATTAGCAGACACCAACGCCAAGGTTCCTAAGCTGCCTAAATCTAAATTGCCGTTAGCATCGAAATCTGCAGTTGCGAAACAAAAAACCATTAACCCTAAAGTCAATGTCATGCCCATAGACCCTAAAGTTAATAAAGGTTTGCGTCCAATTTTATCAATTAACAACATGGTAATAACACAAGCTGCAATACTTACTGCCCCACTGATAATATTAATCAGTAACGCGTCTGACTCGGAAAAGCCAACGGCTTGCCACAGTACCGCACCATAATAGAAAACCACATTGATGCCGACCAGCTGTTGAAATACAGCTAAACCAATACCTACCCATACAATTTTTCTTACTTTTCCTGAGCTCTTATCCATTAAGTCAGCTAATTTAGGTTGATGGTCATCTGCTAAGGACGCCTCAATTTCAATTAACTTTTGCTCTCCTGCGCCTGCACCATATAAGCGGATAAGTACCTCTTTGGCTTTAGGTAATTGCTTTTTTATCACTAAAAAACGTGGGCTTTCTGGAATCAGTAACAAACTTCCTAAAAATAAAAATGCGGGCACTAACTCAATCCAAAACATCCAACGCCAAGCACTAAATCCCATCCATAAATCGGCTGTGGATACACCGGCCAAATCTGCAAGTAAGTAGTTACTAACGAATGCAGCAAACAAACCACTGATGATAGCAACCTGTTGAATGGTTGTGAGCATGCCGCGGAATCTTGCTGGTGCAATTTCACTGATGTAGGCGGGAGCCATAACCGACGCTGCGCCCACAGCCAAACCGCCTAAAATGCGATAAACAATGAACTCACCAGAAGTATCTGCGATTCCAGAACCCCAAGCACTGATAATGAAAAATATGGCTGCCAAAATTAAAATTGTTTTTCGCCCAAACAAATCCGCTAATCGTCCAGCAGAAAATGCGCCTATTGCACAACCCAGCAACATACTGGCGACGTTAAAACCAGTGCCAACGCTGTCTGAATTGAATGCGCTTTGTAATCCATCAACGGTACCGTTTATCACCCCGCTGTCGAAACCAAATAAAAAGCCGCCTATAGTCGCCACACAACTCACCATAATGATGAACAACATATTTTCTTTTTCTTGTACCAACGGAAGCTCCTGATTGTTTTAGTTGATTTTTACTCGGCAGCCGAAAATTATCCTATTGCCTTTCAATCACATAACACTGTTAAAGAGTTGTTAATCGATAGAGTATAGATAAGGCTCTAATTTTGGAAATAAAAAATAATTAAGATAAAACCATTACTAGATTAATTAATCGGATAAGGTTCAATGGTCTCGATACTGCCGTCGGCTAAATGCGTTAGCTTAGTCATTTTTACGCTACGCAAATGGGTTTGTCCTTTCGATAATTTGCTATCGTGATAAAACAAATACCATTGACCCGCATATTCCACAATCGAGTGATGATTGGTCCAACCCACAACTGGATTTAAAACAACTCCTTGGTAAACAAAGGGTCCCATAGGATTGTCGCCCACCGCATAGGCTATTTTATGAGTATCACCGGTTGAATAAGAAAAGTAATATTTGCCTTGGTATTTATGCACCCACGCCGCCTCAAAGAATCGTTTCTGGTTATCTCCTGCTTTGAGCGGACTGCCATCTTTATTCAGTAATACAACATCTTGCAATTGGCCTTCGATACTCAGCATATCGTTGGATAGCATAGCCACTTTAGGCATTAGCGCTGGCTCATCATCGTTTGGATATGTGTCGTGGGGCGAATAATGGCCCATTTGCCATCGTTGCAGTTGGCCTCCCCAAATACCTCCAACGTAAAGGTAATAGCTGCCATCAGTATCAGCAAATACCGCAGGATCAATACTGTAAACATCTTTGATTGGCTCGGCTTGAGCAATAAAAGGGCCGCTGGGAGTATCACTCATGGCTACGCCCACTCTAAATATATCCTGCTCATCCTTAGCCGGAAAATAAAGATAATACTTTCCATTTTTATAGGCTGCATCTGGTGCCCATAGCTGCTTTTTCGCCCAAGCAATGGAGTCTAATGACAATGCTTCCTCGTGTAGGGTTACCTCGCCTTTGGGGTTAATAGAGATAACTCTATAATCTCGCATAGCAAACCTAGCACCATCAGCGCTTCTTTCAATTCCTGATTCGATATCGTGGGAGGGGTAAACATAGATAGCGTCTTCAAACACATGTGCTGAAGGATCTGCTGTGTATATTTGTGTTAGTAGTTCGGTGTCAAATTGCACGCGAAAATCAGGAAATTTATCGTCGGCATGAGTGGCTGAGGAGCTGTTACCTTCGCAACCATTCATTGTCATCATCAGTATGACTAGCGAAGCAAAAATGCTCGGGCTCGCGCGGTTTAAAAAACGATTCATAATTGCATCCATGTGCGTTTAATCTAAGCGCGTCAATGCTCATTTAAACGAACATTTAGAGCGACTAACTTGCTGCTAGATTACCACTCATTTGCTCGATTCAGGTTTACATAAATTTCATAATGCTATTACAAATCATCACAATCTGGATGATTTAAGCTGATTAAGCTTTTCACTAAGGCATGCTTGAACAACAAAACATGAGTTACAAACAAAGTAACTCGATGCTTAAACAATAGGTAAGGTAGTCGTATATTTAATTTGTTCCATTGCAAAACTTGAAGTGACGTCAGATAAATCGATACCAGAGACCAACTTTTTGTAAAAAACATCAAATGCTTTTAGATCCTTAACCATCACTTTGAGCATATAATCGTATTCCCCACTCATACGATAAAACTCAACCACCTCTTCTAAATTACTAGCATGTACAGCAAACATTTTGAGCCATTTATCATCATGTTTTCCGGCTTTTACTTGCACAAATGCGGTGACGTTTAACCCAACTTTTTCACTGTTCAACAAGGCCACACGTCGGTTGATTACACCTTGTTTTTCAAGTAACTGAATACGTCTCCAACAGGGTGTATTGCTCAAACCGACCTGTTCAGCTATATGACTTACTGAAAGAGTTACGTCTTGTTGCATTAATCGCAAAATGCGCTTATCTATAGCATCCACAATGTTAATTACCTTACAAATTAGAATTAAATTCTAATATAAAGTAAATAAGTGAAATATTTTAGAATTTTTTACTTTTTTTGCATGTCAAACTAATTAAAAATCACAATGGATACAACGATTATGTTGGCAAGACAAAACATCATTCAACCGCAAGCGACTTTAACCGAAAACATACATGGCGATATTACCCAAACAATTGGCAATACGCCGTTAGTTAGATTGTCACGCATTATTGAAAATGCCGGGCTCGAATGTGATCTGGTTGCCAAGGTGGAATATTTTAATCCTGCTGGCTCTGTCAAAGATCGTCCAGCTTTGGCGATGATAGATGCGTTAATGGCCTCGGATGAGTTCACAGCAGATACCCACATCATTGAAGCAACATCGGGTAATAACGGGGTGGCATGTGCGTGGATTTGCGCAATCCGACAAATTCCATTAACTATTGTTATTCCAGAACACATGTCGATCGAACGTAGAAAGTTAATCCGTTTATATGGCGCAGAAGTTATTACCACACCTAAAGCGCTAGGTACTAAAGGTGCCATTGACCATGCGGCATTATTGGTTAGCCAGCAGCCAAACGCGGTTTCGTTAAATCAATTTTCAAATCAAGCCAATGTGGACACCCACTTTAATACCACTGCTCAGGAAATTTGGCGAGACAGCGGCGGAAATATTGATATATTTGTTGCCGGTGTAGGCACAGGAGGCACTATTACTGGTATTGCCAAAGCCCTCAAACAACTTAATTCGAACATCCAAATTGTTGCAGTGGAACCCAGCGCTTGTCCGGTGTTAAGTGAAGGGAAAAGTGGCGTGCATAAAATTCAAGGACTTAGCTCTGGTCATATCCCGGATATTTTAGATGTAAGCGTAATTGATGACATACAGACTATCAGTGACGATGATGCCGTTGAATACGCCAGAATGTTAGCCAGAGTTGAAGGAATTCCAGTAGGCATTTCATCAGGTGCCGCAGTATGTGCAGCCATGAGATTAGCTGCACTAGCAGAAAATAAAGGCAAAAGAATTGTGACCTTGTTCGCCGATACTGCAGAGCGTTATTTTAGTACTGATTTGTTTGCCCACTGCCAATAAAGCAAAAATAAATACAGCCAACTATTAACATCATTAACAGCACTTATTTTTGCAGGTTAGTGAACTGCGATTGTAAATATATTGGCAATTCTAAAAGATCTGTATTTTTTAGGTTGCCTTTCTCTTGAAATTTTTAGTCGTAGCACAAGATCTTAGGTATGATGAAATATTAACAATCAGCAAGGATCAATATTGGCTATTAAACTCGGGATCGTAATGGATCCGATTGAAAGCATAAATATCAAAAAAGACACCAGTTTTGCGATGCTTTTGGATGCCCAAAAACGCGGGTATGAGATTACCTATATGGAAATGTCTGACCTGTACATTGATAACGGTGTTCCCATGGCACAAATGCGGCCTTTGAAAGTCATCAAAGACCCACAAAAGTGGTTTGAATTAGGTGAATCAAAGAATCTCAACTTGGCAGAGCTTGATGTTATTTTAATGCGCAAAGATCCGCCTTTTGATAGTGAATTTCTGTACTCAACACATATATTTTCTTTAGCTGAACAAGCTGGCACTTTAGTCGTTAATCGCTCCTCCAGTTTACGTGACTTTAATGAGAAGTTGTTTACTTCATGGTTCCCAGATTTAATTCCAGATACATTGGTCACCCGCAATTCAGCGTTGATCCGTGAATTCCATAAAAAGCATCAGGACATCATTTGTAAACCATTAGATGGTATGGGTGGTACATCTATTTTTCGCGTCACCCCAGATGGCACGAACTTGGGTGTGATCATGGAAACCTTGACTAACAATGGTTCCACTTATGCGATGTTTCAGCGCTACATGCCAGAAATAAAAGACGGTGACAAACGAATACTGATTATTGATGGACAGGTTGTTCCCTATTGTCTTGCTCGCTTACCGACTAAGGGCGAAACCCGCGGAAATTTAGCCGCTGGCGGAACAGGAAGACCACAACCCTTGTCTGAATCGGATAAACAAATAGCCGAAAAGATAGCTCCGTTGCTGGTTGAAAAAGGCTTAATCTTTGTAGGCCTTGATGTCATAGGCGATCGAATTACCGAAATTAATGTCACCAGTCCCACTTGTGTTCAAGAAATTGAAGCCGCATATGATGTCAACATTACAGGTATGTTATTCGATGCTATTGAAAAACGTTTAGGTGAAAGTAATGCAAAGCTTTGAACATCATTTATTGGTCGCAATGCCAAGTTTAGATGATCCGTATTTTGCCCGTTCTCTAACTTACATTTGTGAACACAATGACAAAGGCGCTATGGGTTTGGTGATTAATCAGCCGATCGGTATGAGCTTACAAGAATTAATCACCCAAGCAGATAAAGACGCCATAGTATTGGCAGAAAAAGCAGATGAAATTGTTTTGGCTGGCGGTCCTGTGAGTCAAGACCGTGGTTTTATCTTGCACACAACCCAACCAGGTTGGAGTTCAAGTTTACAACTCACATCGGAAATCATGATCACCACCTCCAAAGATATACTATCGGCGCTTGGTAATGAAAAAGCCCCAGCTAAATCCTTAGTGACCCTAGGTTACGCCGGTTGGACTGCGGGGCAACTTGAAGAAGAAGTGCAAAACAATTCATGGTTGATAGTGGAAGCGGATGAGGAATTATTATTCGACGTCCCTATCCACAAAAAATGGGAAGAAGCTGTTCGCAAACTTGGCATAGACGTTTGGCAACTGGGTCCGGATGCGGGTCATGCTTAAAAGGCGTTTAAAATTATGACAAGCACCTCTAAAACCTTATTGGGTTTTGATTTTGGAACCAAAAGTATTGGTGTTGCTATTGGCCAAGAAATTACCGGTACAGCTTCGCCGTTAGAGGCAATTCATGCCCGTGATGGTATTCCTGATTGGGAGCTGGTAAATAAAGTCTATGAACAATGGCAACCCCATTTAGTGGTCGTTGGGCTGCCTTTAAATATGGACGGTAGCAAACAAGAGATGACGTTTAGGGCGCAAAAGTTTGCGAACAGGCTACACGCAAAATTTAAAGTCCCAGTGCAAACTCTTGACGAGCGTCTAACCACTGTAGATGCAAAAGCACGATTGTTTGAAATGGGAGGGTTTAAAAAGCTCACTAAAGGCAAGGTAGATAGCGCTTCTGCATGCTTAATCTTAGAAAGTTTTATGTCACAGTAAAATTATAATGTGTTTGCCGTGGCAGTGATACTATTGCCACAATTCCAACACAGTGAAAAGCTTCCTTCATTTTCTTCATTGCATTTCTCACATACCCAATTTTTTGCCTCTGCAGGTTGTACGTCGAATTCCTCAATTAATTTATTCGCCTTGTGTTGCCATGCATCATCAGTTAACCAAACTTCAGGCATAGCATCTAATGGCGATAATTCCCCGATTGCGCCAATTGCAAACTCATTCTTAATAAAATTGGGAATGTGATTATCATCTAATAGCTGCTTAATCTGGTAGATACGAAAACGATCATTGTGCCAATAAATTTTTTTCATTCAGGCTAATCCATATCAATGGAAACATTAGACAGTGAACCTAAACCTGTCCCCTCTTCCGTATCCAGTTTAATCATTAAACGCAGGTCATTTGGTGAATCAGCATGATGGATAGCCTGTTCCATGCTAATGCGTTCTTGTTTATATAATTCATACAAAGCCATATCAAAGCTTTGCATCCCCATTTCTTTGCCTTTTTTCATTGCTTCTTTGAGCGAACCAATTTCATTGCGCTGAATTAAATCTGTCACTAATGGCGAGTTAAGTAAAATTTCGATGGCCGCAACCCGCCCTTTACCGTCAATCGTAGGAACAAGCTGTTGTGCAACAATGGCTCGCAAATTCAAACTCAAATCGAAACGTAATTTTTCATGCTGCTCTGGTGGTGCTAAGTGCATAATCCGTTCAATCGCCTGATTGGCATTGTTGGCGTGTAAAGTCGCCACACATAAGTGCCCGGTATCGGCAAATGACATGGCATATTCCATGGTTTCCATAGATCGAATTTCGCCAATCAAAATCACATCCGGCGCTTGTCGCAATGAACTTTTAAGCGCATCGTCGAACGAACGAGTGTCTATGCCCACTTCCCGTTGTGTCACCACACATCCTGCATGTTCGTGGACAAATTCGATAGGGTCCTCAATGGTCAGTATGTGGCCTCTTGAGTTTTGATTACGATGTCCCATCAATGCAGCTAAGGATGTTGATTTACCGGTACCTGTAGCCCCAACAAACAACAACAGTCCTCGCTTGGACATTATGACGTCTTTAAGTATCTCTGGTAGGCCCAGCTCATCGGCTTTGGGAATTTGCGTAACGATGCGGCGAACCACCATGCCGGCCATATCCCGCTGCCAAAAGGCACTGCAACGAAAACGTCCAATGCCATCTCTAGCAATCGCAAAGTTACACTCTTTACTGTTATTAAATTCGTCCTGCTGTTTCTCGCTCATAACGTTATGAACCAGTGCAAGTGCGGCTTCTTCACTTAAACGCTCATCATTGATCGGCGTCATTTGCCCATTTATTTTTGCACTAATGGGAAAGCCAACTGTAATAAACAAGTCTGATGCACCTTGTTCTGCCATTTTTCTCAGATAAGGATTTAAGTCCATTGGATACTCCTAGAAACCAATTTTTGGTTGTTTATCAACAGATTTAGACGCCGCATCTTGGGCGGTTATCACGCCTTGAGCAACGAGACGTTGTAAACATTGATCCATGGTTTGCATTCCATGGGCCTGACCGGTTTGAATTACCGAATACATTTGCGGAACCTTATCTTCACGGATCAAATTACGAATTGCTGGAATCCCTATCATAATCTCATGAGCTGCAATTCGGCCGCCGCCCACCTTCTTCAACAATGTTTGAGAAATTACCGCTCGCAAAGACTCTGAGAGCATGGAGCGTACCATCGACTTTTCTTCAGCCGGAAATACGTCAATGATTCTATCTATGGTCTTAGGTGCTGAGTTGGTATGTAAAGTTGCAAATACCAAATGGCCTGTTTCGGCAGCGGAGATCGCCAAGCGAATGGTTTCTAAGTCCCGCAATTCACCCACCAGTATCACATCGGGATCTTCCCGTAATGCAGATCGCAGCGCATTATTAAAACTGTGAGTATCCCGATGCACTTCACGCTGGTTGAGTACACAAAGTTTGTTTTGATGGACAAATTCAATGGGATCTTCAATGGTTAGAATGTGCTCTCTTTTACTAGTATTGATGTGATCTATCATCGCCGCCAAGGTCGTACTTTTCCCCGAACCTGTTGCCCCGGTAACCAACACTATACCTGTAGGCTGATTAATAATATCTTTGAAAATAGCCGGAGCGCCCAAATCATCCAAAGTGAGTACTTTACTCGGGATAGTCCTTAGTACCGCCGCTGCGCCTCGGTTTTGCACAAAGGCATTGACACGAAATCGAGATAAATCTTTTACTTCAAAAGAAAAATCCACTTCCAAATTTTCTTCGTATTCTTTACGTTGTTTATCGTTCATGATTTCGTAAACCAACGCATGTACCTGTTTATGATCCAATTCCGGCACATTTAAACGGCGAATTTCACCGTCTACACGTATTATCGGTGGCAACCCCGCTGATAGATGTAAATCTGATGCATTATTCTTAACACTAAAAGCTAAAAGTTCGGTAATATCCAAAATACGATTCTCCGTCTAAATAGTGGCTCATGGAAACAATAGCAGAACGTCTCAAAAGCGCACATAAAAGCCTAACTATGGCATTAAATAAAGCTAATCGTGCGCCAAATTCAGTGCAAATACTAGCAGTGAGTAAAACAAAACCGGTATCTGATATCGTCCTTGCGTATGAAGCAGGACACCGATCATTCGGCGAAAACTATGTGCAAGAGGGTGTCGAAAAAGTTCAGGAATTGCAAGAGCTTAAAGATATTGAATGGCACTTTATTGGCCCCATTCAATCAAATAAAAGTAAACCCGTAGCAGAGAATTTCGACTGGGTGCAAAGTGTCGATCGAGAAAAAATCGCGAAACGCTTAAATAATCACCGTAGTGCGCACAAAAAATTAAATGTGTTAATTCAGGTAAATATCAACGCTGAAGAAAGTAAAGCTGGGGTTTTACCTAATGAAATTGAGACACTAGCCGCGCTAATTGATACACTACCCAACTTAACGCTTAGAGGATTAATGACAATTCCCAAAGCTTCACAATCTGCACAAGAACTGGTTAACACCTATCAACACATGCACCAACTTTTCGTCGACTTACAACACTCTTATGAATCAGTTGACACATTATCCATGGGCATGAGTGCAGATATAGAACCAGCAGTGCTAAATGGAAGTACTATGGTACGGGTAGGAACAGCCATATTTGGTGCCCGCAATTACACAACCTAAGAGACAATAATTTATGAGTGAAAAAACCATTGCGTTTATTGGCGCAGGTAACATGACACGTTCGATTATCTCCGGTCTGGTAAAATCGGGATATGATCCAAAGAAAATCATTGCCAGTAATCCATCTATCGGCAAATTAGAAAGTTTACAGTCTGAATTAGGGGTGAATATCACCCAAGACAACCAAGATGCCGTTAAACAAGCCAATGTCATAGTGCTTGCGGTTAAACCTCAACTGATGGAAACAGTTTGCCAAGATTTAGCCAGCAAACTAGATTTAAACGGCAAGCTATTTGTGTCCATTGCTGCGGGAATAAGTCACGCACGTTTGCTGGAAATGCTTGGCGGTAATTACGATTTGGTTAGAACGATGCCAAATACACCTAGCCTATTAAGTAAAGGCATGACAGGTTTGTATGCCCCCGATACCCTTGCCGCTGATTTAAAAGAGTTTGTAGATCAGATGATGGGCAGTGTTGGTGAAACATTGTGGGTATCCAAAGAATCCGACATAGATATCGTTATTGCCACAGCAGGCAGCAGCCCAGCCTATTTTTTCTTATTCTTAGAATCAATGCAGAATCATGCTGTGTCGTTGGGAATGAGCCAACAAGACAGCAGAAAACTAGTCCAACAAGCAATGTTGGGCGCAGCTGAAATGGTTTGTCACAATGAACACCTTGAAATTGGCGAGCTTAGAGCCCAAGTTACTTCAAAAGGTGGTACAACTAATCAAGCTATCGAGAGCTTTCAAACTAGTGATTTGCCGTCAATTGTCGCAACAGCGATGGATGCTGCAATTAGTCGTGCCCAACAAATGTCTAAACAATTTTAAAGGTATCAATATTTATGGAAGCCGTGGCTTTTTTGGTTGAAACAATTTTTAAGCTCTACTTGATGGTCGTCATGTTAAGACTTTGGCTACAATTAGCCCAAGCTGACTTTTATAACCCTTTGAGTCAATTCATAGTCAAAGTGACACATCCAATAATAGGTCCATTACGCAGAGTTATTCCATCTATTGGCAGATTTGATACCGCGACTTTTGTATTTGCGCTGGTCATTGCGTTGGCCAACATATGGGTGATTGCTGCGATTAATGGATTCATGTTAACCAATGTTTTTTGGATATTGAAAAACGCCTTGGTAATGCTGCTTGTTGAAGGGGTTCAATTAATTATATATGTGTTAATTATTCGCGCGATCTTAAGTTGGGTAAGTCAAGGCAACAACCCTCTTGAATTCTTATTCCAGCAATTAACTGAACCTATGATTGCCCCCATAAGACGCATCATACCGCCTATCGGTGGGCTTGATTTATCACCTATGATATTAATCATCTTTTTGCTTTTTATCATGCGACTATTTTAGGAAGATAAAATGTTTTATCGGGTTATTTGTATTTCACTAATAGTGTTTGCTAGTTTTGCATCGGCTGAACAGAAAAAGGTTTTGGGTGATTGGGATGTGCATTACATCGCCTTTAATACAACTTTTTTGACGCCCGAAATCGCTCGGGCGAATGGGATTGTTCGTAGCCCAAATAATACGCTAATTAATATTTCTGTTATTAATAGACAAAACGACCAGGCTCAAAAAGTAGATATTAGCGGCACCGCAAGAAACCTGCTGGGCACCACTATAGAACTTACTTTTAAACCGGTAGTCGAGGGAGAAGCCATATATTATTTGGCTTCGATGCCCTTCGAGCATGAAGATCATTACCGCTTCAATATTTCTTTACAACAGAATAAAGTACAGCAAACACTAAAATTTGAACAAAAGCTTTATCGTGAAGAACAGTAATAAATAAACGAATTTAGTTGTATTTTTATACCATTGTTTAATGGTAAAACCTGCCAAATTACTCTAACGTTTAGGTATTAAAACTAAACGACTAGTTTCCATGGAAAAGAATCCCAAGCTTTTGGATAAAACCAAACGCAATACCCTAAAAACGTTAGCTAAAAGTGGTGCTAGCGCCGTGCTTCTTAGCAAGGCGCCTTATGTGTTTGCCCGAACGAAAACCGTATTAAAGGTGCTTGGTACCCATGTAACTTTGCAAAACGAGTTGCGCGAGCAAGCCATGCAGGACCTAGGTATCGATTTAGTGTTTGAAGCTAGGGGCAGCGCAGCAGTCATGCAAAAAGCCTCAATGGACCCTAGTTCTTTTGATTTATACGAGCAATGGTCAAATAGTATCAATGTGCTTTGGGCAGCGGGAGCTATCCAAGCCATAGATAAAAACAGAATTACGCACTGGAATGAGATCAACTCATTAACCAAAACGGGCAAAATCACTGATAGCGCTAAAATTGGTGCAGGGGATGCCCCGTTTAAAATTCTACACGTACAAGACGACGGCAGTTTAGGTACAGATCACACCGACAAGATTAGTTTTTTACCATACGTACACAATGTCGATTCTTTTGGTTACAACACCAACAAAATACCTCAAGGAGTTCCATACGAAACCGAAAGCTGGGGTTGGTTGTTGGACGCCAAAAATAGAGGAAAGGTAGGCATTGTCAATGCGCCAACTATTGGCATCTTTGACTTAGCCTTAGCGGCCCAAGCCCAAGGTGTTCTGACGTTCAACGACATAGGTGCAATGTCTAAGCGCGAATTAGACATATTGTTTGATTACCTAATTGACCTAAAGCACCAAAATCACTTTAGCGGCTTTTGGACGTCTGTTCCCGAGTCAGTTGATTTTATGCGCTCTGACCGAGTTCACATTGAAAGTATGTTCTCACCTGCAGTATCTGCATTGAACGGACAAAATGTACCTGTCTCATTTGCCGCTCCTAAAGAAGGTTATAGGGGCTGGCACGGTGTCATGTGCATGTCATCTGCGATTTCCGCGAGTAAGAAAGATGCGGCCTATGATTATATGAATTGGTGGTTATCTGGTTGGCCTGGGGCTTTTATCGCCAAACAAGGTTACTATATTTCTAACCCACAACGTTCAGCTAAGTTTTTAAGTCAGGCAGAATGGGATTATTGGTATCGCGGTTTAGCCGCGATTCACGACTTGCAAGGGACTGATGGCAATATATCAGTGAAAAAAGGCGATATTCGTTCCGGTGGGAATTACGAAACGCGATTCTCAAATGTAGCAGTTTGGAATACGGTTATGCCCACTTACGATTATAGTCTGCAAAAATGGTACGAATTTATTAGCTCATAAGACATTTGGAGGTCTAAAGTAATTGTTTAATTCGTTAAAAATTCAAATAACGATAGTGTTAACTGCGCTGATACTTTTCTTAATTGCACAATCGTATTTGTCCACTAAAAATCAGGAAGTGTTTTTTTCTGGTATAACGTTGTCCCAACAAACAATGGAAAAGGTTGGACTTGTTCGAGATCTTGAAAAAGATGTTCTTGATATCCAGCGTTATGTACTGATTTTTAAACAAACTGCAAGTGACTCTGTGATCGGGCGTTTTGACTCCATTCACGAAAAAATCAATAACAACCTATCATTGTTAAATTCATCAATCCAATCTGATGGACAGGCAGAAGCCTATACCGATAGAATTAACAGAATGCGCGCCCACCTTGAAGAATATAGAAGTAACTTCGAAACTGTTGTGCAAGGACGAAGTCGCAGAGAACGACTATTTGAAGATGACATTAAAACGCGATTTATTACTATCCAAACGCAGTTGCAAGAATATCAAACAAACACAAACCTTTCCGCAGAGCAATACAAAGACGTGTTAACAGCTAAGCAGCTATTGTCTGAGGCACATACAAAATCATTAGAATATTTGTTAACACCAGATCCTGTCATTATTAAAGAATTTGATGATTTGCTGTCTCAAGCAAAAGATATTTTGAACAGTTCAATTCAAGACCCAAAAATGTTTATAGCCGTGGAAAGCGATCTGGGCAAGTTAAGCACTGATTTTAAACAACTTTCGCAAATTACTCGTGGCTATTTGTTTTTAATTAACGTTGTAATGGCAGGTTCCGCAAACGAATTTTTATACTTAACCCGTGAACTCAATCAACTTGTCACCGACAACCAACAACGAATCAATTCAGAAATTATTCAAAGCGGAAAAGATGCACAAAGCAGAAATAGTCTTTTTGCCGCCATAAGTGTAGCGCTTGCTGTGATAGCTGCGTTGTTTTTTACCTATCGGGTGATGATGCCAATATCTGAAATGACTGAGCTATTTAAACAGCTTGCCAGCGGCAAAGGTATCAATAAAAAAATACAAAGACGGCGAAATAACGAGATTGGCGATTTAGCCTCGGCAGCTCAAGTATTCCAAGAAAAGAACATACAGACCCAAGAGCTTTTAGAGCAATCAAAACAATTGAATGCCCAACAAGAAAAATTAAACAAAGAGTTGGCAATATCAACTAAGAAAGCTGAGCGGGCGTTGGCAACCAAAAGCATCTTTCTTGCTAATATGAGTCATGAAATCCGAACTCCTATGAATGGTATCATTGGCTTAGTCGATATAGTGTTAAAATCGAAACTGGATGAAGAGCAGAGAGCGAACTTAGAAAAAGTAGCTTATTCAACCCATATTTTATTGAATTTAATTAATGATATTCTCGATTTTTCTAAGATTGAAGCAGGCAAACTGGATATAGAAAAAGTTAAATTTTCACCCAAATCAATGTTCGAAAATTTACTCGCAAATATTTCTGCAAAAGGCAATGAAAAGAACCTCAATATTCATTTCATCGTGAACCCTCTTTTGCCTCGGGAGCTTATCGGTGACCCGATGAGAATAAGCCAAGTATTGCTTAACTTATGCACTAATGCGGTCAAATTTACCCGCAATGGTTCAGTCATTATCAACATAGACTTTGCGTCTTTAGGTAATAATAAAATTTGTTTGAAAATATCGGTAAAAGACACCGGTATTGGCATGGAAGAAAAACAGCTTAACAATATTTTTAATCCATTCACTCAAGCGGACGAATCTACCAGCAGAAGGTTTGGTGGCACAGGTTTGGGTTTATCTATTGTCAAACAGCTTGTTGAATTGATGGACGGAAAGATAACCGTTGAGTCCGAAGTAAATCGCGGAAGTCACTTTAAAGTTGACTTAGTATTAGATACCGAAAATCAGAATAAATGCATTATGGATTTAGGGCTTGCGGTTAGCATCGCGCACGTTTCTGTCCACGATTCAGGCTTAACTCCCCTTTCATATCTGCAAAAATTAGACAACGACTATGTATCCTTATCATTAACTGAAATTGATAGTTTTGATTTTCAAACCAAAGAAAATTCATTGTTGTTAATGGATATTGACGACATTAAAACCCATAAAGTCTTAAATCAACACATTGCAAACGCAAAAGAAAAAGGTGTCAAAATTGGTTTAGTCACTAATACACAACCAAGTACACTACCTTCATTATTACAACAAAAGTGGGATCTACCAGTACTTTCTCATCCATTTACGCCAAGGCATTTTAGCTTATTTGTATTGCAAGCTTTAGGGGTTGAAGTGCAGTACAACAAAGATGAATTGGGAGAAATAAGCCTTGTTCCAGCGCAACTCAGTGGCCATGTTTTATTAGTGGAAGATAATCATATCAACCAAATTGTTGCTTGTGAGATGTTATCAAACTTAGGCCTGACGTATGACGTGGCTGAAGATGGTCATCAAGCTGTTACAAAGATCGTCAATTCACCTCAATACGATATTGTTTTAATGGATATCCAAATGCCAGTAATGGACGGTTATGAAGCGACCAAACTGTTAAGGCAGCGGGGATTTGATGATCTAGTGATATGCGGACTATCGGCAAATGCGATGAGCTCAGATTATGATATGGCATATGCTGCTGGCATGAATGATTATATAACTAAACCAATTAAGCCTCAGATGTTAAATAAAATACTGAGTAAGTACCTACCTCAGACGAAAAAACAGTCATGTAGTTGACTGTTTTTCGACTTGCATGCAAGTGATTACGCTATCAATTAATAAATATATAATAGGCTTAACAAGCAATGGTTGTTTAACCTTATTAGATTCTATCTTTTAAAACCGCTGAGATTGGTGACGAATCTAAGCCGTTTTCAGCGATCCAAGATTGCAGAGTTTTGCCATCATTTTCTGGTGAGGTTAAGTCACTTTTTGGCATTTTCTTAACTAAAAGTGTTCCTGTTTCAATGGCTTCATTTAACACAGCTGTTCTAATCAGACTATTTCCACCGCAGGTAACGCCTGAATAATAATCTTTTAATTTAAGACGAAAATCAGATTGTACCTTTTTCATCTTTTTGCGTAATTCACCTTTGTCATCCGTCTTAACAATAGTACAAATATTCTGTAATGCGTCGTTGATATCTGCTTGAGCTGGTCCGCTATAGAGAAAGGATGCAGTAACTACAAGAAGAGAAGTTTTAACAATTTTCAACATGGCTAATTCCTCAATTAATTAAATGTTTTCGAAATAATTTCAGCTGCGTTCGCTGTTGAGGTCATTAGACTAAAGTTCTATAACGGTTGAAATATGTACAGCAATACTCCGGTATATTGATTAATACAACTAAGGTTAAACACCATCTAGTTTTTGACTTTTATTTACCGCTTCTTGCACACTGATGAAAACACTTTGGTCTGGGTATCCGTCGGCTAACATATTGTTTGCCAATTGAAATTGACGAATTCCTTTGCGAGTGGCTGGCCCCATGATCCCATCAGCTTTACCTACATCAAAGCCTAATTCGTTTAATCCATCCTGTAATTCGATCATTTGACTAATAGGATAATTCGGTAAATCAGGCAACGACTTCGCCCACTCAGGCTTACCAATGATTCGGTCTGCTAGATAACCTACGGCAAGAGCATAAGACTCAGAATTGTTCCAGCGCATAATCACATCAAAGTTGCTGTAAACAAGGAAGGCTGGCCCTTTCGCTCCGGTAGGCAAGATCAAAGAAGCATCTATTTCACTTTTAGGGATCTTGTCATCATTGACCTTTCGAACGCCAAATTCCGACCACTGGGTTAATTGTTTACGACTATCTTTACCAGCGTGACTGTAATCGAAGTTAGCAGGGAGATTCACTTCTCTTCCCCATATAAACCCTTTTTTCCAGCCCAGTTTATTTAAGAAGTTAGCTGCCGATGACAAGGCATCAGGTTCACTATCCCATAAGTCTACTAAACCATCATTATCGCCATCTACCGCATAATTAATATAGGCTGAAGGCATAAATTGAGTGTGCCCCATGGCGCCTGCCCAAGATCCCAACATCTTGTCTTTTTTTAAGTTTTCTCTTTGCATTAACTTCAGAGCCGTTAGTAACTCCTGAGTGAAAAATCGACTACGGCGCTCATCGCAGGCTAATGTTGCCAATGAATCGATTATCGGCATTTTGCCTTTATAACTACCAAAATTAGTTTCTAATCCCCAAAATGATATTAAATAGTGTGCAGGCACCCCGTATTCTTGAGTTAATTGGTTTAATAAGTCTTTATGCTTACGCAGCATTTCTCGACCTTTATCAATTCGCCATTGGGTGACACGTTTATTTAAATAAGTAGGGAAAGTTTGTACAAACTCTGGTTGATTGCGGTCGTATTCGAGCACTTTATCAATCTGTTTCACATCATCTAACGCGTAAGAGATGACTGTTTTATCAATTCCCGCTGTCTCCGCTTTTTGCTGTATATCAGAGATACAGGCTGAAAAAACCTGCTGCGCTGAATCTTGTGCAGCCTCAATGGTGGCAGATTGTGCCATTAAGCTGGCAGAATAAAGCAAGTTGGCAGCGATCAAGGCGCTTTTGCTAATAACAGAAATCATATAGTTCCTTGGCGTTAGTGTTTCAAACAGTAGCTTACACTCGTTATATGGGCTTGTAATCATTTTCCCATTGGGATTTTAACGACTCGAGTATTACTGCTCTTCTCTGGTAAAGACCCATTGTTTATCATTACTTAACGATGCACTAAATTGATATCCGGCACTATCGAACTGTTTAATTTGTGCAGGGTCAGATAAGCGCTTTTCGATAATATAACGGGCCATCAATCCACGTGCTTTTTTGGCATAAAAACTAATCACTTTATATTCACCGTTCTTTTTATCTTTAAAAACGGGGGTAATGAGTTTTCCATTTAAGCTCTTGACCTTAACTGACTTAAAATATTCATTTGAGGCCAAATTAACCAGTACTTCATCACCTTGTTGGCTTAACGCTTGATTAATTCCAGCGGTTATTTTCTCACCCCAAAATTCATACAGATCTTTTCCTCGTTTGTTGTTGAGTTTCGTCCCCATTTCCAAACGGTATGGTTGCATAAGATCTAAAGGTCTAAGTAAGCCATACAAACCAGACAAAATTCGCATATGTTGTTGTGCATATTGAAGATCCTCTTCACTAAATTGCTCAGCTTGAATGCCGGTGTAGACATCACCGTTAAACGCCAAAATTGCCTGTTTAGCGTTGTCTTGGTTAAATGGCAAAGACCAACTACTAAACCGTGCAGCATTTAAGCCTGCTAATTTGTCACTGATATGCATTAGGCTAGATAAATCTGCCGGTGTTAATTTGACACACTCTTTGATTAACAGTTCAGAATCGGCCAAATATTCAGGCTGTGAGAAAAGTTGAGTAGTAGAGGGGGTTTCGTAGTCTAAATTCTTTGCAGGTGATACAACAACTAGCATCAAATATCCTTTCTTTTTATAGGCGTTAATTATGAAGTTCTGAGCAACTATCACTATACCATTAATTGTATTTACTAAACATTTTGACAAGCACAAATTTCACAGTTCAATTTTTATTTAATCGCAACTCTCTGAGTCAGAATCTAGGAGTTCATACAACTATTTTGAGTAATTACTCACAACTCATATAAATGCCCACTTTTATTTATTATAATATGACCATTATTTTTTAATAGTTCAATGTCCGATAGTGTAGAAACCAAACCTCAACAGTTATACCCTGTGAGTGATTCTAAAGGTTTACTATATTTCATGACGTAATCTTGATAACAACTGACTATCGATGATTGCAAAATTAATCATTTCTAAAGAGGTTTATATGACAAATCAATTAGCAGCTTTACGGGAAATCACCACAGTCGTGGCAGATACTGGTGACATCGAAGCAATTAAAAAGTATCAACCTGTTGATGCCACTACAAACCCATCTTTGTTACTTAAAGCTGCTGAATTACCGCAATATCGTTCATTAATTGAAGACTCCGTTGCATGGGCAAAAACCCAATCAGATGATGTCACACAGCAAATAGAAGATGCTGGCGATATGTTGGCGGTTAAAATTGGTAAAGAGATTGTCAATATCGTACCAGGTCGTATATCAACAGAAGTAGATGCACGCTTATCTTTCGATACACAAGGCAGTATTGCCAAAGCGAAAAAATTAATCGGACTTTATGAACAAGCTGGCGTGAGTAAAGAGCGGGTATTAATTAAACTTGCTTCTACTTGGGAAGGAATTCGCGCTGCTGAAATTCTGGAAAAAGAAAGTATTAACTGTAACCTAACGTTGTTATTCAGCTTTGCTCAAGCCAGAGCATGTGCTGAAGCTGGGGTTTTCCTGATTTCACCTTTTGTTGGACGAATTCTTGATTGGTACAAAGCAAGCACTGGTAAAGATAGCTACGCTGCGAATGAAGATCCAGGAGTAGTATCTGTCAGCAACATTTATCAGTACTACAAAGAACACGGTTATAAAACTGTTGTTATGGGTGCCAGTTTCCGTAATACCGGCGAAATAATTGAGCTTGCAGGCTGTGACCGATTAACCATTAGCCCAAATCTACTTGAAGAACTTTCACAAACTGAAGGTGGCTTAGAAACCAAATTAGTAGACAAAGGCGCCACTAAAACCCCTGGCGAAAAGCTAACTGAAAGTCAATTTAGATGGGAACATAACCAAGATCCAATGGCGACGGAAAAGCTTGCTGAAGGTATTCGCAACTTTGCCAAAGACCAAGACAAACTAGAAGTTATGTTGAAAGAGCTTTTGTAATTTCATTTATCCTGAGCTATAGAACACTTGTGTTTCTTATGGTCAATATAAAATTGAAATGATATAGCAACCTTTAATCGCCGATATAAAAGAGAATTGATAAATGTCTTTAGTAAATCAAAGTGAACAATGGAAAACCCTTGAGAATTTGGCTAGCTCAATAGCTGGTCAACACATGCGTGATTGGTTCGATGCTGATCACTCCAGAGCGGCTAAATACTACCTCGAAGGCTGTGGCATCAAGCTAGATTATTCTAAAAACTTAATAAACCAAGAAATACTTGAAGCATTGTTTAGTTTAGCTGAAAGTCAACAAGTGACGGCCAAGCGCGACGCCATGTTCGAAGGCAAGATTGTTAACCACACTGAAAAAAGAGCTGTGCTGCATACGGCTTTGAGAAACTTTTCCGGTGAAGCAGTTTTAGTCGATGGCGAAGATGTAATGCCAGAAGTTCTAGCAACACAAGAAAAGATTAAAGACTTTGTCCATTCAATCCACTCTGGTGCGCACCTAGGCTATACAGGTAAAACAATTAAACATATTGTTGCTATAGGTATTGGTGGTTCATTTTTAGGCCCTAAAATCATGTCTGAGGCCTTGAAGCCTTATTGGCATAAAGGTATTTCGGTACATTACGTTGCCAATGTGGATGGCTGTCATATTCAAGATGTGTTGTCTGAGCTTGATCATACTGACACCTTGATTGTGATGTCCTCTAAATCCTTTACGACCCAAGAGACATTGCAAAATACCCTGACGGCTAAACAATGGTTCCTTGACCAAGGCGGCAGTCAGAGCGATATTGCTAAGCACTTTGTAGCAGTCTCATCTAACGTCAAGGCTGCTGTAGATTTTGGGATGGACGAAAATAACATATTTCCGATGTGGGATTGGGTTGGTGGCCGCTATTCACTTTGGTCAGCCATAGGTTTACCGATTGCGTTAACCATCGGCTACCAAAATTATCGTGAGTTACTAGAGGGTGCTTACGAGATGGATTGCCACTTCAAAGAAGCTCCTCCAGAACAAAACCTACCAATGTTATTAGGCTTACTTGGAATTTGGTATACCAACTTCCACGGCGCTCAAAGTCATGTTTTGCTGCCTTACTATCACTATTTACGTGGTTTCCCAGCTTACGTTCAACAATTGGATATGGAAAGTAATGGTAAATGTGTGGCAGGTTTGAATGAGCAAATCGATTATGCCACAGGACCTGTCATTTGGGGCAGCGAGGGAACCAATGGCCAGCACTCGTTCCATCAATTAATTCATCAAGGGAAAGTGCTTATCCCTGCTGATTTTATGTTTCCTTTAAACGTACATAATCAAGATGACACTCATCACGCTATGTTGGCTTCAAATTGTTTTGGTCAAACCCAAGCTCTGATGCAAGGCAAAACATATGAAGAGTGTTATGCCGATTTAGAAAGTGCAAATTTAGATGAACAAACCCGTCAGTCATTAGCCACCCATAAAACTATGCCTGGTAACAAACCGAGCAATACTTTGTTGTTTGACCAACTAGATCCCAAGACCCTTGGTGCTCTAGTGTGTATGTATGAACACAAAGTATTTGTGCAAGGAGCGATTTGGGGTGTGAACTCATTTGACCAATGGGGTGTTGAGCTTGGAAAAGTGCTGGGTAACCAAGTTTTAGATAAACTGGTTAATAGCGACGCCAGTTTGGATTTTGATAGTTCAACAAATCAATTAATTTCTGCGTTTAGGGCTGCCAATAAAAGTTAATCGCCAACCCTGTTGAAAATACGGTTTGCTGCTCGCCATTTATCATCAATGAAAGGCAGCAAACCGCTATTAACACAAGTTCTATTTTTAAACATAAACACTGCAATTCGCTCACTTTACCAGCAACTTCCACTTTTTTGTCATCAAATATTCATGTTTTATTAACAAAAACTAAAAGTAATAGTTTTATTTTTATAGCGCCTGTGGTAAATAATTACTCGGACAGGAAAACTAGAGTAGGAAATGCTAGTTGACTGTCTAGCCTTATTTGCGCCAAAAACAATAAATGGAGACGTAAAGTGGATACAAAAGAATTATTGTCAATGATTGACACCGAATCCCGCCCTTCTAAAACTAAAAGCAAAAAGCGTAAGTGGAGAGAAATAGAAGCGATTCAAGATCGCTATAAACTAAGAAAAGAGCTCGAAGATATGGATATGTCGTTAGAAGCTGAATTAGCTAACCTATAATTAATAAACGAAAGCCCCACATTGTTGGGGCTTTTCTTTTGCAGCTATAGATATCTAACCAATTTGCCAATTTATTGGTGAGTGGCCTTGGCGTATCAGAATTTGATTCACTTGGGAGAAGTGTTTGCATCCTAAGAAGCCCCTATGTGCTGACAAAGGCGATGGATGAGGTGCACTAAGAACATGCTGACGATCATGCTCAACTAGCAGACCTTTTTTTTGTGCATGACTTCCCCACAATAAGAACACTAAGCCTTGCCGATTCTGATTCAGTTGTTTTATCACTTTATCAGTGAAGATCTCCCAGCCGATTTTTGCGTGAGAGTGGGCTTTGCCCTGCTCTACCGTTAATACCGTATTAAGCAGTAACACACCCTGCTGTGCCCATTGTTTCAAGTTGCCATGGGTTGGGATTCTAAAACCTTCAATATCTTGCGCTAACTCTTTGTAAATATTCTTTAATGACGGCGGGATTTTAACGGTTGATTCTACGGAAAAACTTAGGCCATGTGCTTGTCCAGGACCATGATAGGGATCTTGACCTAATATAACGACTTTAACATCCGCAAAAGGGGTAATATTGAATGCGCTGAAAACATTCTCAGCAGGCGGATAAATGATTTTACCCGCCTTACGTTCAGCCGCAATAAATTGCTGCATCTGTTGAAAGTAAGGCTGTTTTTTTTCAGCCTTAATTATTTCATCCCAAGTAAGCATTTACGCTTGCAATGTTTTAAACAAATGCGCCTTGAGTTGCTCGTAATCGTTAGCCAGCTCTACCGAGAAGCTTTCTTTACCAGCACATTCTGCCAATGGCTGTGGCAAGCTAATAGGTTGTCCTAGCACATTCTCTACACTTTCTCTGAATTTCGCTGGGTGGGCAGTTCCTAAGAATATACCGGTCTCACCTGGCTCGATAAAACGAGTTAACGATTTGTATGCTATCGCGGCATGAGGCTCACTCACATAACCAAGTTGCGCCAACTGTTTCATCGCTACTTGAGTGTAATCTTCATCAACCGCATCGCCTTGCAACATTTCTTTGTCGATTAAACCACGTTCAATTAAGGCTTCGATTCTTGGCCAGTTATTAGGCTGACTAACATCCATTGCATTTGATAATGTGGCTACGGTAGCTTTCGGATCCCATTCTCCCGTTTTAAGATAACGAGGAACAGTATCATTAGAATTGGTCGCGGCAATAAAGCGTTTAATTGGAAGCCCCATCACTTTAGCAATCATACCAGCGGTTAAATTACCAAAATTACCGCTTGGCACAGAAATTACCACGTTTTCACGTTCTTCTTCTGACAACTGCGAAATGGCTTCAAAGTAGTAACAAACTTGCGCAAGCAAGCGGCTAATGTTGATTGAGTTTGCCGAATTTAAGTGCAAACCTTGGCGTACATCTAAATCATCAAATGATGTTTTCACCAACTGCTGACAAGCATCAAAATCATCTTCGATTGCAACTGTGTGAATATTATCACCCAGTGTCGTGAATAGTTTTTCCTGCAATAGGCTAATTTTGCCTTTAGGGTACAGAATCACGACATTAATATTATCTAAACCATGAAAGGCATGTGCCACAGCAGCTCCGGTATCACCTGAGGTAGCAGTAAGGATAGTAATAGGTTCACCTTTTGCAATCACAGACAGCACTTGGGCCATAAAGCGGCCACCAAAATCTTTAAACGCTAGTGTCGGACCATGGAACAATTCGAGGCTATAGATACCGTCGGTTACTTTTGCCAACGGCGCTTCAAAGTAAAAAGCTTTCTCTACAATGCTTTGAATTTCGTGTTTGGGAAGCTCATCGCCAATCAATTGTGACAATATTTCCACTGAACGGGGAACGAATGGCATATCCAAGATTGCTTGGATATTTTCGAATTTAGGAAAAACCTTTGGAAAGTAAAGTCCTTGGTTTTTACCTAACCCTTTTTTTACCGCTTCAGCGAAACTTACTTTGTCGCTGTCATCTTTTAAATTAAACAATTCCACTTGATTACTACCTTCATTTTATCGGTTTACCAGCATCTTAGGGCTGGTTTATGAGACAACCGCACCTTGCGTATCAATCTGGCAAATATGACTAAAACCAGTGTCATTCTGAATATAGTTTTCAGATAACCAATGTTGAATACCTTGTGCTTGCTCTAAATTATTACAAACTGCAAATACAGTTGGGCCTGAACCTGAAATACCGAAGGCTAAGCCTCCATTGCTCATTACGAAATCTCTGCTTTCATCGAACTTCGGCAGTAAAGACTTACGATAAGGTTCTGCTAAAACATCTTTCATTACCGCTGCTGCCAGCGCTTCATCTTTTCGATAGCTTGCGTCTACAAATACAGCTAGTTGCTGACCAAAGGTGATAGTTTCGGCCATGGCAATTTGCTTAGGCAAAATATCTCGCGCTGCGGCGGTCGAAACACTGATCCCTGAATAACAGACCACCCAATACCAGTTTTCAAATACCGGTAAAGACAAGGCAATTTGATCGGATTGACTGTTCATCAAGGTTAATCCACCGACAAAACATGGTGCTACATTGTCGTAATGTACGCTGCCGCTGATTTGGCCTTCCAACTCACCCATCAACAATAATAACTCGTTTGCATCAAAGGGTTCATCAAAAAATTGATTTAGGCCGTGTAGCGCCGCCACTATCGAACTAGCACTTGAACCTAAACCACTACCTATGGGTAGATTCTTACGCAGTACCATTGCCACTTCGGCAGTCGGTAAACCACGTTCACGCAATTTTTCAGTGAATAAAGTGTAGCAGTCAAAAACAATATTTGATTTGGGGTCTGCAGGTAATTTATCTGCAAAACGCCCTTCTACTTTTAAACTAAACGTATCAGCAGAGCTTACGTCTACCTGATCACCCAATGGACTGCCATCAATAGGGGTTAATGCCGCCCCGAGCAAGTCAAAACCAAGACTAACATTGCCAATAGATGCTGGCGCGTAAGCTGTAATGCTTTTATTCATCGATTAGATATCCTGTTTCCATGGCATGGTGCGCAATACATCAGCAAAAACCCCTGCTGCAGTCACGGTAGCACCAGCGCCATATCCGCGAATTACATAAGGAATAGGCTGATAATAATGACTATGTATGGCAAGGGCATTTTCACCTTCTTTAATCGAATACAACGGGTGGGTGCTATCAACGGCTTTTAATGCAACCTTGCACTGACCTTTTTCAATTGAGCCCACATAACGTAAAACTTGCCCTTGTGCTTTAGCATCTTCAACCAATTTTTGATAATGCCCATCCAAACTAGGCAAGTTTGCCATAAACTCATCAATAGTACCGCTGGCATCAAAGCTGTCTGGTAATACTGATTCAATTTCAATATCCGTTAACTCTAATTCTAAATCTGCTTCACGGGCCATGATCAATAGTTTTCTGGCAACATCCATACCCGACAAATCATCACGAGGGTCAGGTTCAGTAAAGCCATTCTGCTTAGCAATTTGGGTTGCCTCCGAAAGGCTGTGGCCTTCATCTAACTTTCCAAACACGAACGACAATGAACCAGAAAGGATACCTTCAAAGCGTTTTAATTCATCACCTGCATAAATTAGTTTTTGCAAATTGTCGATGACCGGTAGTCCAGCACCTACAGTGGTTTCATATAAAAACTGGCGGTTGGTTTCCTGCGCCATAGAACGTAGCTTTTTATAGTAAGCGATGTCACGGGTATTGGCTTTTTTGTTGGGAGTGACCACGTGGAAACCGGCAGACATGAAATCTGCGTACTGACCGGCAATGTGTTCATTGCTAGTACAGTCGATAATCACAGGGTTAATTAAGCTATTTTGTTGTACAAAGTCACTTAAATTTTCAATAGACAGTGACTTGTCTGCACTATCTAGTTGAGCTTGCCAACTACTGTGTAAATCAATACCGCCAGCTTGCAATAGTAACTTGCGACTATTGGCGATACCGTACACTTTTAAACTAATTCCGCGTTCAAACAAGGGTTGTTGTTGACGGGCCATTTGCTGCAATAACTCTTTTCCTACATTGCCGCACCCCACAAGGAAAATATCAATGGAGTGGGAATTTGAGAAAAAATTCTGATGCACAACTTTTACTGCCTCTTTAGCTCGATTTTTTTCAATTACTGTAGAGATTGATCGCTCAGAAGAGCCTTGAGCAATAGCGACATTGTTCACTCTAGCCTGAGCCAATGAACTGAAAAACTTAGCTGCTAAACCTTTAGAATGGCGCATGCCGTCACCCACAAGGGTAACAATCGCAAGTTCATGTCTTACTTCAATTGGATCCAACAAATTATTCGCCAGTTCCAATGCAAAAGCATCTTCCAATAAATTTTGTGCCTTTTCAGCGTCTTTACTGTGAATACAGAAGCTAATGCTGTACTCGGACGAAGACTGGGTAATCAGGCTGATGGAAATATTCGCGTTAGACATTACTTCAAAAACACGACTAGCCATACCAACCATGCCTTTCATACCGGGGCCGGCGACATTGAACATTGTCATATCATCAAGATGAGAAATACCTTTGACGCTTGTCCAAATTTCACTGGACTCTTTACCAATTAATGTCCCAGGAGCAGCAGGGTTTAAGGTGTTACGAATTAAACAAGGAATGTGATGTTGAGCAATAGGACCAATGGTTTTTGGATGCAAAACTTTTGCGCCAAAGTAAGACAATTCCATGGCTTCTTGATAGGTTAGTTTGTCTAGTAACACGGCACCATCTACTTGATTAGGATCCGCATTGTAAACCCCATCAACATCGGTCCATATTTCACAACATTCCGCGTCTAAGCAGGCCGCAAGAATGGCGGCGGAATAGTCTGAACCATTGCGTCCAAGTGTCACTTTCTCGCCTTCGGCGTTTACCGCTACAAAACCTGGCATAATCAAGATTTCAGATTTATCGTAAACAAAATCCGAGAAGCGCGCTTTGCTCACTGCAACATCGGCGATACTATCTAAATATTCACCTTCGGCAACAATGTAATCTACAGGATCAATAATGTGGTTTTTCTGGCCAAGGGAGTTCAATATTTCACTGAAAATATTCACACTCACATATTCGCCCATACTTAAAATTTTGGCGGTAATTTGGTCTGGAGCACAACGCAATAACTGAATGCCATCTAAATGCTGTTTCAACTCGACTAAAATCGTGTCAATAAAGCCGCTCAAACGAGCTTTACGAAAAGCAGGCAATTGGGCTGCTAAATCGCTGGCAATACCATTTAATGTCATTTCTAATTTGGCATACAATTCGCCAAAGTCGCTTCCCGCACTTGCTTGTTCACACAACAACGACAATGCATTTGTCACCCCTTTGGGAGCTGATAGAACCACTGCTGCACCGTTTTCTTCATGGCTCGCTAAGCTGATGTCTTTAACTGACAAATACCGTTTAGCGTCAGCCATTGAAGAGCCACCAAATTTCAACACCTTCATTTATTGCTCCTGTTTACTTCTGTTCCGCTGCTTTAGATTCGCATTTTAATTTCGCACTTCAACCATGTGAATGTGGCATATAATTTTGCTGTAAATAACAAAAAGCCCGCTTGAGTCGCGGGCTTTTTTAAATTTCTTTACGCACTAGCCAGCGACCAACTCATTTGAGGTGGTAATCATAATCATGCCGATGGTGCTTATTATTGTTTTCATGGGGTTCAATTTGCCGTATAGACGTCTATATGTCAACCGTCAATGGGAGATTTGTTATTGTTTTATACTGATCTATTTACTCTAAGGTAGAATTAAATGGATTGAATAGGGCTTTTCTCCCATATTTGGTCAAATAAATAACCCACCCTAATATTTAATCCAGATTTGAAACAATCACAGCATTCATATTAGCCTTGCACAGTCCGCTATAGATTAGAAGCGTTATGGCTCTCTTCTCCAGCAATGGGTATTTATCGTTGAACGAATTTTAGTTGTATTCTAAGCACTGCCCCAAATACTAGCTAATATTGATTTACATCATATATTTACAGTTATATTGTGAGTAATATAAGGAGCTAGAAAGACTTCACGTTGATAACAAATAAGGAGCAATTATGTATAAAACTATCCTATGTGCTATCGAAGCATCCACAGAAGGAAAACTCGTATTAGCCAAAGCAGCTGAGATGGCAGGTCTTTACGGCAGCAAATTAATTGTTATGCATGTATTACCTTACAAGTTATTGCCCAAGGATTACCAGAAAGAATTGAAGGACAAAATATCGCCAAAAATTGAAGAATTATGTGCAGACTTCAATATTCCTAAAAAGAATCGCATTATTAAGGTAGGTAAACCTTATGAATTGATATGCAATGAAGCCATCAAAAGAAAAGCAGACTTGATTATGCTAGGAACTCATTCTAAAAAAGGCATTCAAGCATTAATCGGTTCTACCGCTAATGGCGTCGCTAACTATGCCGATTGCGATGTTTCTTTAGTAAGAATCGCAAAATCCATCAAATAAGCGCGAATTTACATTCTAGCCATTGTTACCTGCGAGTTCGCAGGTAACAATAAATGTATAATCTGATAAATGATTACCATCACTTTGCTTTATTCGTTTGGCAATCTTGTTAATAACAAGGAAGCTGGTTTAGGGAGGCATGGTATCCATTATTATATTAGGTAACCGAATAGCACTTCAGCTTCGAACAATGCCGCACTGCCGAGCATTTGCCTAACACTCAAATAGACTTGCAGGTATAGGTGCAAGCCGTCGTCGTTTGAAAAGTTAATCTAACGACACCTTTGCTAATTTGAAACGCCTTAGTCCGATACAATATCGAAATCAGGCCTTGATTGCCGCTTAGAAATGAGTCCAACTTAATGGGGTCACTTCAAATTTGCTGGCCTTTTGCATTCTGGCAATTATCTTTGCATTCCTGCGTCTTGTTCTATGCGGACTTGGCTAGATATCATTTATTTCAAGTTACTTTTAAACTTTTTAGCCAGCTCAATGAAGTTCGCTACTTCTTGAGGTTCAATATCTTTGAGCATAGTCTCAAACACTTGTTTTTCGATTTTATTAAATTTGTCGATGAATTTTTTACCACGGCTAGATAACGATAAAATTTGACTACGACCATCATTTTCATTGCAGCTTTTGATCACCAATTCCTGATTCACGAGTTCTTTAATCAAACGATTTATCTGTGCTTTATCGCGGACCATAAAGGTGGCCAACTTTTGTCCCGTGCAGTCATCAATCTTTGAAATCACCTTTAATGACTTCAAATGCATGGGGGATAAGTCTGAATCTAATTGTTTAACCTGCTCAATAATAGTATTGCGCACAGTATGTAAAAGGCTAAAAAGCGCTTCATTTAATTCCATTAGTTTTCCACCTGAATGTCATTGCCAACAACATAGTTGACAATATCAACCAAAATCAATATAGTAGACTTTGTCAACTTTATTTTATTAGGTATAGAAATGCAAATTAAGTTAAAAAATGTATTGGTGATTTTAACTATTGTCAGCACTTTAGTTGCTTCAATTACCGCTATTATGACATACGCAAATTTACAGCCAACACAAAATTTTTTAGTCACATGGATTAATTCATTTATGTTTGCCATTGCAGTGATGCTACCTGCCGGTGGCGTTATTTTTTTAGCAATGAACAAATTGGTGGAGCAGTTTTTTTCAGCTCTTACGAATATACAAAAAAAGCTGTTACACGGGATTTTGATGGCCATAACAATGGAGTCATTAATGGCTGTTATCACAACATTGCTCCATCATGATTATGTGACTTTCGCTCAGTACAGCAGCCTTATCATCACAAGCTTCTTATACGCACTGCCAGTAGGGCTAGCTTTCGCTTGCTTAATGGTATTTGTGATTCGTCCTAAACTTCAGCGTTTTTTAGCTGAATCATCTATTTAATTATCAATTTATAAAGGAGCAAACCATGGGTCCAAGAATGCGTATGACAACAGTGAAATCGGTGATTGATTTGTCTCCCCACATGAGACGCATCGTGTTAGCTGGAGACGAACTTGTAGATTTTCCTAACGATAAAAAAAGCGCGCATGTGAAAGCAATCTTTCCGAATCCCAATTCACCGCAAAAGATGCCTAAACTAGGTATGTATATCGGTTTTAAAAAATGGATGCGTTCCTATACTGTGCGTGACTTTGATAGCGTAAATTCTCAATTAACATTAGATTTTGCAGTCCATGATCACCAAGGTTTAGCCAGCAATTGGGCGGCTAATGCCAAGCCTGGTGATTATCTAGGGATTGCAGGGCCGGGAGACACAAAACATCCAGATTTAAATGCCGCTAATCATCTATTCTTTGGTGATATAACCGCCCTGCCCGCTATCGCTGGCACATTAGAACAATTGCCTAAGAACGCGCAAGGCAAGGCATGGATTCAAGTACCTGAATTATCAGATAAACAGGCGTTAGACGCCCCCGAAGGCATTAAAATTAACTGGTTTATTACCCCTGATAAGTTAACTAAAGACTTTTTATCAGCATTATCATCACAGCCTAGAGAGCTGCGCGACACTGCTATTTTTATCGCAGCAGAGGCTAGCATTGTCAGGCAATTGAAGGCTCATCTAAATGAACACTGTCAGTATGATAAAAATAAGTTGTACGCTAGCGCCTATTGGAATCAGAAAAAATAGTACGGTCTAGATTGGATTCTTTTACTAAAAATCTGGTGTAAAGTGTGGGGTAATTTCGAGATTACAGTAACAGAATAGTATTTTTAGATGGCTTTCGATACCCAAGCAATTAACAAACAACGTCAGAATCTAGCTGACTATGATGAAATCTGGCTATTCGGCTATGGCTCTCTCATATACAAGGTAGACTTTGATTATATAGCCAGTGAATATGCGTATATTAATGGATATGCGCGGCGTTTTTGGCAAGGAAGTCATGATCACCGTGGCACACCTGAAAGCCCTGGAAGAGTACTCACACTAACTCCCGTTCAAGGGGAGCGATGTTTTGGTAGGGCCTTTAAAGTAAACCATGAAGTTTTTGAACATTTAGATCATCGCGAGAAAAATGGCTACCTGCGCCATGAAATCCCTATTCATTTATCAAATAACCGGATCGTAAATGGATTAATTTACATTGCTAGCCCTGATAATGCAGCCTATTTAGGTGAAGCGAGTATTGAATACATTGCAAAACAAATATTCAATTCATCTGGGCCCAGCGGATTAAATCGTGATTATGTGTATGAACTCGAAGCCGCGCTAAAAGAGCATGATGAAGTTGACGAGCATGTATTCCAAATCAAATCTTTACTTAAAAGTTTAGAAAAATCATAGAATAAATCGAAGTTTAATAACCAAGACAATTTAGTAACGCCTACACGTATAAAGCACATCTTGAGGTTTGTTTTTATCCGGCGGGTTTTCGATAAACTCAATGGAGCCGAGTTTTGCTACTTTCGCCTACATTTCAGGTTGAATATCACCAGATAAAACAATAACGAAAACTCCGTTGCACTATTTGCGTCCTATAGTTGAATTATCACAAATTAACACAGCAAAGTTCAGCACCTCACTTTTTTACTTATTATTAGATAGTTTTGTGTTTCAATAACACTTTAATCAAATTTATACTGTGACAGAAGCTATGCCAAGCATTCAAGAAAAAGTGGCCTATCAGATACTTTATGGTTTTGAAAAAAACTACCGTTGGTTTTGTAGAATCACCTCTGGGGCAAAACAACGTTTCGAGCAAGCTCAATGGCAAGCCACCCAGCTTGCGGTAAAAGAACGCATATCTATTTATGAACAAAGTTTAGCTGATACTATTTCTGAGCTTTATGCATTGATTAACCCACGCCAACAGACCCATCAATTCTGGCATCAAGTTAAAAACCTTTTCGCCCTTCAATTAGAGCAACATCCCCAATATGAATTGGCCGAAACCTTTTATAATTCGGTGATCGGTAGACTGTATAAACACAATAAAATTGATGAAGAGATTATGTTCGTCTTGCCTAGTCGATGTTATATCCCTGGGCAAGATAAACATAAAGTAGTCAATAGCTTTGATACTAGCGGCACTGTCGGCTCGATGATGGAAGCGATTTTAGCCATGTACCGATTTTCTATTCCCTATGAAAATAAACAAAGTGATATCGAGCAACTTGATCAAGCACTTAGAGCACGGTTAGACAAAGCTCAACTGGCCTCGGTACATACGGTAGAGATATTAAAGCCGGTGTTTTTTCGCGGAAAGGCCGCTTATTTGATCGGTCGAATTTGTATGCCCGATGAAACCCTTCCCTTCGTTATCGCTTTATTGATCAATGAGAAAAATGAACTTCAGATAGATGCTTTGCTAACCAGTAATAAAGACTTGAGCGTCATCTTTGGTTTTGCCCGCGCCTACTTTATGGCAGATACCTTGTATCCAGCTGAAATAGTAGCTTTTCTACAAGAGTTAATGCCTAACAAAAAGAATTTCGAACTGTATATGTCAATTGGTCATTATAAACACGGTAAAACCGTCTTTTATCGCAATTTTCTACAGCACTTAGAGAATACCGACGACCAATTTAGCATTGCCCCTGGGATTCGCGGATTAGTAATGGCAGTGTTCCATTTACCGTCTTACGGAGTAGTCTTTAAAATTATAAAAGATGAATTTCCAGAGAGTAAGAGAGTCACTCGCGAGCAAGTCAGAGAATGCTATCGTTTGGTCAAAACCACAGATCGTGTAGGACGCATGGCAGATACCCATGAATACGTTAACTTCCGACTGCCGAAACACCGAATGGAGCCAGCTTTACTAGAAGAGTTGCAAGCCGTTGCAGGTAAAAATATAGAAATTAAGGAAGACGAAGTTATCATCAAACACGTCTACATAGAACGTAAGATGACTCCTTTAAATATTTTTTTGCAAACTGAAACCGATGAAACAAAAATTTACAATGCTATCAATGATTTGGGATTGTGCATTAAACAAATCGCCGCCGCCAATATATTTCCTGGCGATATGTTGCATAAGAACTTTGGGGTTACCCGTCATGGCCGCGTGATTTTCTATGATTACGATGAAATTTGTTTGATGAATCAACGTACGTTTAGAGAACTTCCTAAATCAGACGACCCTTTTGCGATGGACACACTGTCAGTTTCTCCAGAAGATGTTTTTCCAGAACAATTTGAACATTTCATTGTCGGAAAACGCCACTTAAAAGATCTCCTTAAAAAATTACATCCAGACTTGATGACTGCAAAATATTGGATTGAAGCACAAAACAAAGCTGCAACAGGGACAGTGCAACATTTTACGCCCTATAGCTCAGAATTGCGTTTCAAACGCCAGTAAACCGCAAGGGAATATAGCCTCAGTGATTGCTAGCAAATTAACTCAAGAGCTTGGAATCCAGCTCCCCTCTGCAGAACAGCAGCTTAGGTTAAACTGGAAAAATGATCATGGAGTCGAAGTTTGGATTAAACGGGACGATTTAATCCACCCAATTATTTCGGGTAATAAATGGCGCAAGCTCAGCCAAACATTGTTCAGTGCTGCGCATTCACCACCAGCTAAAATTATCAGTTTTGGAGGTGGCCATTCTAATCATTTACATGCTTTAGGTTTTTGCTGCCAAAAGTTAAATATCCCTTTGTTAGCCGTTATCAGAGGGGATTATTCACAAAATATGACGCCCATGCTCAACGACCTTGAACGCTGGGGTTCACAATTGGAGTGGGTCAACAAAATCACCTATGCGAAGCGCACCGACAATACTTACCTTGAAGTCCTGCGCCAAAACCATCCCAATTCATTGATAATTCCAGAAGGTGGTTCACAACACCAAGCCTTGAGCGGCGTTGCGTCTATCGTTACAGAATTGACACAAGAATTTGATCTGATAGTTGCGCCGGTTGCCAGTGGTGGCACTATGGCAGGGTTAATCCAAGCAACTCAAAACAGCAAAACCAGGGTGTTAGGCATAGGTGTGTTAAAAGGACATGACTATTTACACGAATTAGTGAACCAGTTTTTGCCGAATGAGAGTAAGAAACAATTGAATGGCCAAAAAGCATCGACAGATTGGCAACTTAATTCCGATTTTCACTTTGGTGGCTATGCCAAAAAGACGCCAGAACTAATCGCTTTTTGTGAGCAATTTGAACAAGATAATAATATCCCAATCGAACCCATTTATTCAGGTAAGTTATTTTGGGGATTACGCCAATTGGTAGAGAGCAACCATTTTCCTGCAGGATCTAAAATCCTCGCTCTGCACACCGGCGGACTTCAAGGGAAACGAGCTCTACCGAATATTATGACAAAAAGGAATAAGCATGCAGTGGACTGAATGGCTAGCGGGTTTTGCAGGCGCGTCACCGATTGAGTGGATAGCGACCGTCAGCGGTTTTTTATGCGTCTTTCTGATCATAAAACGCAGTATTTGGTGTTTTTTCTTCGGCCTGATTCAGGTTAGTTTGTACAGTTATATTTTTTACGATGTAAAACTGTACTCCGACATGATCCTGCATCTCATCTATGTTGGCTTTCAAATATATGGATATTGGATTTGGTCTAAAAATTTAGATGACGGCGGTCATGTGATTGTCGATCATGGAAGCCAAAGATACTATTTGCAAATCGCGACATTGGCGATTATTGCAACGCTGTTATGGGGATGGGTTATGGCCAACAATACCGATGCGAGCCTACCTTACTTTGATGCATTTACCACCTGTGTAAGTTTAGTTGCTCAATGGTTGATGTCCCATAAAAAGCTGTATAACTGGAGTTTTTGGATTGTGGTTGATGTGGTTGCCATTTGGGTTTATTGGCAGAAAGATTTGTATCCAACATCCGTACTTTATTTATGTTTCTTAGTGATGGCTTGTATCGGCCAATATCAATGGTGGCGGATTTACCACAAAAATACCTCACAGGTTGCATAAGCTACTTGGATTACATCAATAAAGTGTCTATATTTTTGCATTCGCCTATTGCGTCTTTAGCTAGCAATGTTAGCATGCGCAAAATTTTCAGCTTGGATAAAAGGAAGCTAATATGTCTCGTGTTTTGATCATCGGTGCTGGCGGCGTTGCTGCAGTAACCATAAAAAAATGTGCCCGTATGCCAGAGCATTTCGATGAAATCTATTTGGCCAGCAGAACCGTGTCCAAATGCGAAGCTTTACAAGCTGAAGTGGGCGCAGACCGTGTGAAAGCAGTTTATGCTGTTGATGCTGATAATGCCGCAGAAGTTGAAGCTTTGATCAACAAAGTTAAACCTGATTTGCTTATCAACCTAGCCCTACCTTATCAAGACCTGCCGATTATGGATGCCTGTCTTGCTACCGGAACAAACTACTTAGATACTGCCAACTACGAGCCTAAAGATGAAGCTAAATTTGAGTATTCATGGCAGTGGGCGTATCAAGATCGATTTAAAGATAAAGGCATCATAGCGCTTTTAGGTAGTGGCTTCGATCCTGGTGTGACTAACGTTTATACCGCTTACGCTGCTAAACATTATTTTGATGAAATTCATTATCTGGATATTGTCGATTGTAATGGCGGCGACCATGGTCAAGCCTTTGCAACTAACTTCAACCCAGAAATCAATATTCGCGAAATAACTCAACGAGGACGTTTTTGGGAAAATGGCCAATGGAAAGAAACAGATCCATTAAGTGTCAGAGAAGACCTTGATTACCAAAATATTGGGGTTAGAGCCTCTTATTTAATGTTCCACGAAGAATTGGAATCTATTGTAAAACATTTTCCAACCTTGAAACGTGCACGTTTCTGGATGACATTTGGTGATGCTTACTTAAACCACTTGAACGTGCTTGAAGGTATAGGCATGACAAGCATTGAGCCAATTGACTTCCAAGGCCAAAAAATTGTGCCTCTTGAATTCTTAAAAGCTGTATTGCCAAACCCAGGTTCACTTGCCGAAGGTTATACCGGTATGACCTGCATAGGCACATACATCACAGGTATTAAAGACGGTAAAGAAAAAACCATCTTTATCTACAACAACTGTGACCACGCAGCCTGTTTTGAAGAGGTTGGCGCACAAGCCGTTTCTTACACAACAGGTGTGCCAGCGATGATTGGTGCAGCGCTTATGTTAAACGGTACTTGGAAAGGTGAAGGTGTTTGGAATATGGAACAATTTGATCCAGACCCGTTCATGGACATGCTTAATCAACATGGGCTACCTTGGCACGTGATTGAGTGCGAACAAAGTCCTTTTAAACGCTAATTGGGAGCAAAACCTTGAGCGATATAATGTTAAACCCAGCGATTCCTTCTCCTTGTTATGTGTGTGAAGAGTCTAAACTCGAACGCAATTTGCAGATAATGGAACGAGTACAGCGAGAAGCTGAGGTCGATATTATTCTCGCTCTTAAAGGTTTTGCTATGTGGTCAACCTTTGATCTTGTAGGTAAATATTTAAAAGGTTGTACCGCCAGTTCAGTTTGGGAAGCCAAGCTTGCCAAGTTTGAAATGGGTAAAGAAGTCCATGCGTTCTCGCCGGCTTATAAACCGGCAGACATGGATGAATTATTGAATTTAGTGAATCACATTTCATTCAATAGTTTAACTCAGTGGCAACGCTATAAAGAGCAAGTTTTGGCTAAAGGTATTTCAGCAGGAATACGGGTAAATCCAGAACACCGCGAAGCTGAAACAGAATTGTACGACCCTAGCGCACCAGGCTCCCGTTTAGGGATTCGTGTAGCCGACTTGGAAGGTGCAGACTTAACTGGCATCGACGGGTTTCACGTTCACAATTTGTGTGAATGCGACTCTTATGCCACCGAGCGGACGTTGCTAGCAGTGGAAAAACGTTTTGCAAAATGGCTACCTGATATTCAATGGTTAAACCTCGGTGGGGGTCACTTGATGACCAAACAAGGTTATAACCTTGAGCATCTCATTGACACCTTGGTGCAGTTTAAACAACGACATCCACATATTCATATAATTCTTGAACCAGGTTCGGCTGTAGCTTGGCAAACCGGTAGTTTGGTTTCCGAAGTTGTGGATATTGTCGAAAATGAAGGACAAATTGCGATTTTGGATATTTCCGCAACGGGTCATATGCCAGATGTATTAGAGATGCCTTATCGCCCTGCTGTAACTGGCGCTGGCGAGCCAGGAGAAAAAGCCTTCGATTATAAACTAGGTGGCAACTCATGTTTAGCAGGTGATGTTATCGACACCTATAGCTTCGACCACAAGTTAGCGGTAGGCGAGCGCGTTATTTTTGAAGATATGATCCATTACACCATGGTGAAAACAACATTCTTTAATGGCGTCGAGCACCCAGCAATTGGCATTATTCGTAACACAGGGGAATTCGAGCTGATTCGCCAATTTAACTACGAAGATTTTAGAAACCGTCTATCTTGATCGTTATTCGGTTTTAACACGGGAATTACCAGCGGCAATTAGGTTTTGAGTTGCCGCATTCCTAATATTACCAACACCAAACCGGTGATATGCAAAAAGGTGACAGGTTCATCCAAAAGCTGGTTAGATAATATAATCGTAAATAAAGGCCCCACTGCGCCAACGATAGACGCTTTACTTGCCCCTATTCTTTTAACCCCAGCACTGATCATAAAAGATGGAATCAAGGTCATAAAGATCGCCACAATTACCCCCCCCATATAGAGCTCAGTTGAGTAGTGCAACAAATCTCCCACACCTGCGGCATAAGAATGTATGAGCAGTGTAATACAAGCAGATATCATAGCCAGGCAAACAAAGCGCTGACTACCAATCTGTCGAGAAAAACGCTGGGTAGCCACTAAGTACCAAGCAGTTAAAATGCTCGCAAGAAAAACCAGAAAGCTACCCCAGTAAATGTTTTCTCCACCAAACGAGAGGTCGGCATAGAAAAACACCAAAATTCCAGCGTAAGATAAGATTAATGCTAACCAAATTTTAGTGACCGGCTTTTCATTTAAAAACCACCAACCAAATAAGATGGCCACTGCGGGATAACAAAATAGAATGATTCTTTCTAACCCGGCGGTAATATATTGCAATCCCAGCAAATCAAAATAACTGCCTAAATGATAACAAGCAACGCCCGCGGCACAGCAAGCCAATAATTCCTTAGCACTGAGTGTTCCCCACCCCGTTTGTTTTAACGACCACATTAGGATAAGTAAATAAAACGGTAAGACAAACAACATGCGCAGTGTTTGCAGCTCCAATGGACCTATACCCAGCTGATAGAGGTATTTGATCATAATTGCTTTGCTGGAGAATAAAATAGTACCTAGTACGACTAGAAAAACCCCAGAATCAATGCGCAACATTAACGGCTTCAAATGATTGGGAATAATGTAGACGTCGCTGATTATCTAAAATAATCGCTTCATAGCCGCGAGTGTGATTGATTAAATCTATGCCTTTTTTGACGCCTAATACAAACACAGCGGTGGATAAACCATCGTTCAACGTGCTTCTGGGACCTATGATAGTCACACTCTGCACTTCATAGATGGATTCCCCACTTTGCGGAGAAAGAATGTGATGATAGCGTTTCCCATCCTCTTCAAAATATCTTTCATAATCACCAGAGGTGGACATTGCGATATTTTCAAGAGGCAAAACCACTGCTTGTTTTTGCCGATTTCGAGGGTCACGAATACCCACTTTCCAAGGACGGCCATTGCGATCGCCTAGCAGCCCCGTATCGCCGCCGGCTGTTACTAAAGCATGCTCAATACCCATATTTTTTAAAATAGATAATGCATTATCAACTGCGTGGCCCTTGGCAATCCCCCCCAAATCTATTTTGACTTTAGGGTGCGCAAACTTAACAGTTTGTTTATGTGGGTCTAGCTGCAAGTGACGAAAATTAATAGCATCCAACAAGGTTTTTATTGTCTGCGCATCGGGCCGTTGTTTTTGCCGATAGTTATACAAATAACCCACGCTGGCGAAAGTAATGTCAAACGCCCCATCAGTTTCCTCTGAAAGCCCATAAGATAACTGCAATAATTCAAACATTTCTTTAGAAACAGTTACTGGGGTGTTCGCCGCTAAGCGGTTCACTTTCGACAATTCGCTGCTGTCGATATAAGGGCTCATTAATTGATTTATACGCTGCATTTCTTGCATTACCGCATCCACAGCTGCATGTCCTAGCTCTGGGGAGGCGGCCCAAATTTCGGTATGGATGTTGGTGCCCATAATCCCGCGGCTATCTGCGTACCAAGCGCCCTGCTCGTTTCCAGCAGGTTTTTCTAACTGGGTCGCTGACTGTCCATAGACACTATTAGATAAGGATAAATTAGTCCCAAGGAAAATGATTATTAGCGTTGAAAAAAACGCCTTCACTTTACTCATTCAAGGTTAAACCGTACTGATAAAGTGCATTCTTTTTAACACCGAAATGCTGAGCTGTAAGCGCTGCTGCCTTTTTTAAGGGTAAATCTTGCAATAAGATTTTGAGCAGTTGCAAACTTTCAGCTGGCAATTCGTTATCGTTTTTCGGTGCGCCTGCAACCATCAACACAAATTCTCCGCGCTGATGGTTAGCATCTTCTAAAAGCCACGCCAAGACCTCAACGGCACTTGCAGAATAAAATGTTTCGAAGGTTTTAGTTATTTCTTTGGCGATGGATAATTTACGGTCCTCACCCAAGACTTCAATTATAGCTTTTACTGTATCTGCAATACGACGGGGAGATTCGTAAAAAACAGTGGTTGCTGTTTCGCTATTGAGACGTTCTAGTACGCTATGTTTAGCGACCTGCTTTACAGGCAAAAATCCGTAAAATAGAAACTGATCTGTGGGAAGCCCAGATGCACTTAAGGCAGCAATAGCCGCACAAACGCCTGGGATAGGCACTACTGTCACCTCTTGCTCTCTACAGCGATTGACTAAGTTATATCCAGGATCACTAATTAAAGGTGTGCCTGCATCTGAAATCAACGCGACATTCAGTCCTTCTTTCAACTGTTCTATCAAGCGATTAGAAATTTGTTTTTCGTTATGATCATGAACTGCAGTCATTCGGGTCTTCACTCCCCAATGCAGCAACAGCTTTTGACTATGTCGAGTATCTTCGGCGGCAATCAAATCCACTTCATTTAATACTTTGATTGCGCGGTGCGTAATATCATCCAAATTTCCAATTGGTGTTGAAACAATGAACAATGTGCCAGTTTTTACCACTTATAATCAGCCTTTGATTGTTTTACGTCATTAGGCATTTTAAACTACCTAAAGGTAAATGGGTTGGAAAATTTTGAGAGTATCGATGGGTAAGTTAAAATGGCTAGTTGCTTGCAGTGCGATCACCGCATTAATTGGTTGTGGTTCAACACCTGTGAAGAACGATACGGCGAGCAATAATCAGTCAACAGATCTGGTTAAACAAGATGAACAAAACACGCTACCGCAAGATCCTATCTTTTATTTAGATGAAGCTAAACGTGTTTATGCCAATACCGGAGACCAACATCAGCGTAATCAATGGATAATCCGTGCCGCAGAATCTTATAAACAGCAAGGCGCATGTCTGCAAAGTGAAAAAATTGTACATTTATCTATCCGTGAATTTACTGACCCAGCCCTACGCAATCAAAGTCAAATAATTTTAGCGGAATGTGAGTTATCTAAGCCCGCTACTGACTGGCAAAAAATCGCAAAACTGCAAGGCCAAATAAATCAAGATATTAGTCATAAGAACCGCGCTCTTCGTATCCAATATGCGCAGTTTGTGCATTTAAAACAATGGCTAAATGCGGCACTATCCTTGAATCAAATTGAACCGACAGAACAACAGCAAAGTGAAGATATATGGTATCTGCTGCAAAGACTGAATGAACAAGAGTTAGAGAATGCACTGCGCAAACATGCAGATTTGTCTGCTTGGTTACAACTGAGTTTGATTGTTAAACGTTTTGGTCTGCAACAAGGGCAATTACAAACTGCCGTAGCCGAATGGCAAACACGTTTTCAAGCTCACCCGTTAAGCCTTAATTTGCCTGGTGAAATACAGCAAGCCATGCAGATCAGTCAATTACAAATGCAAAAAATTGCAGTCTTACTGCCGCTTTCAGGCAGGTTATCGCAACAAGGAGAAGCCATAAAACAAGGCCTCTTAGCCGCCTACTATTTAAAACAGAAATCTGTTTCAAGTGATTCTCAGGATGCTTTTCCAGCGCTACACTTTTTCGATATAGAAAGTAAACCAATGTCAGAATTAGTGGCAGAAGTTTCTGATTATGATGTGGTTATCGGTCCTCTAGTAAAAGATAAATTGGCTGAGTTCAGTCAGCTTGCTCCTCCAGAACTGAATATAATTGGCTTGAACCGATTAGACGAAACAAACTTAGTCGCAGAACCTGGAATAATAGATACACAGCCCATCGATGAAAATCAGAAATTAGCGCTAGCTGAGCAAGCAGCCCCTCCTGGGATTCGAATTTACTTTGCATTATCACCAGAAGATGAGGCGGTGCAACTGGCCAACAAAGTATTCAAAACTGGAGCGGTAAGTCCAATAGTGGTAACCCAGCAAAGCGGTGCCCCTATGCGAATGGCCAATACGTTTCTGCAAACTTGGCAAATTTTAACCGAAGACAATGATGTGTCACCGGGATTAGCGACTTTTACCGATAATAAAAGTATGCGAACCAGCTTAACCTCTTTGCTGGATGTATCCCAAAGTAAAACCCGCATTGATCAGTTGGAAAGTATCACAAGCGAGAAGATATATTCGGTACCACGAAACCGTCGAGATGTTGATGCCATAGTATTATTTGCATCTCCAGAACAAACCGAATTACTCAACCCTATTGTTGAAACAAGTTTAAGTCCATTTAATGATAAAGCTGTGCCCGTATATGCTTCATCACGGAGTTATAGTCAGAACTTCAGTAATAATACCTTACGAGATCTGCGCAATATCACATTTACTGACATGCCTTGGATGTTGCCTGATGGCGAGCACCAGTCACTTAAAAATGAAGTTGCTGAAATTTGGCCTAAACAAGACGACACGTTAAAACGTTTATTTGCATTAGGTTATGATGCGTATACTCTGGTACCTTTCTTACCCGGTTTAAAAGCATTACCACAAGTTTCTATTAAAGGCCTGACAGGAACCCTTTCAGTAGACCAAAATGGCAATATTATTCGTGTACTGCCATTTGGAAAGATTACCGAAAACGAGGTTATTTTGCTTGCAATGGATTAAGCAGCGCTTTTCCAGAACAACAGGGCTGCTGTCTGAAAATCGAGCTCGCCAATACTTGGAAGAAAACGGACTCCGATTTTTCCAAAGCAATTATCACTGCCGCACAGGTGAAATAGATTTGGTGATGCAAGATGACCAAGAATGGGTATTTGTTGAAGTGAAATTTCGGAGTCGATCTGACTACGGTACGGCAGCGGAATATTTTCATGCTGCTAAACGAAAAAAATTTACGCAGGCAGTGAAACATTTTATGCACTTTCACCGTCTAAACCCCGCAATGGTAGCGCATCGAATCGATTTAGTTGCGATTGACGGGGATCAAATCCAATGGTTTAAGTCGGTCTGAAAGAAACGCCATTGAAATTCTATTTAAAACACTATTGAGATTGTCATGATTGAACAAATAAAAGCTAATTTCACTGAAAGTATCCAGACTAAAATCGCTGCAGGAGAAGTACTTCCAGAGTCTATTTTTAAAGCGTCGCAAATGATGGTTGATGCATTAATTCACGGCAATAAAATATTATCCTGTGGTAATGGTGGTTCAGCAGGAGACGCACAGCACTTTTCATCAGAACTTCTCAACCGCTATGAACGCGACCGCCCAAGTTTACCTGCAATGGCTTTAACCACAGATTCTTCAACCATCACTTCTATCGCCAATGATTACAGTTATGACGAAGTCTTCTCCAAGCAAGTTCGCGCCCTTGGTCAAGCCGGTGATATTTTACTAGCAATTTCCACCAGTGGTAATTCAAGAAATGTCATCAATGCGATGGAAGCTGCGTTGAGTCGAGATATGACCATAGTAGCCCTAACCGGTAAAGACGGTGGTGAAATGGCCGGATTACTTGGCCCAAATGATGTCGAAATTCGAGTTCCATCTAGTCGTACCGCTCGCATCCAAGAAGTACACTTATTGGTGATACACAATCTATGTGAGTGTATTGATGACAGTTTGTTTCCTGAGCAAGGCGCGGAGTAACTAAATGTTTACTAAGTCTTCCCGTTTACTGATTCTAATGGTTGTGGCCTCATTGTTTATGCAGGGCTGTGCAGCGCTGGTAGTCGGTGCAGGTGTGGGCGCAGCTTCAGCAGCCCATGACAGACGCACTTTGGGCACGCAAATAGATGACAAAACCGCCACGGCACGGTTAGCATCCAAGTTTTCTAATAATTCGAATTTAGATTCTGCCAAAATCGACATAACAGTATTCAATGGCATCGCTTTATTGGTAGGACAAGCACCAACAGAATCAATCAAAGCAGAGATTTCTACAACCGCACAAACTGTTGAGAATTTGCGTAAAATTCATAATCAAATGCGCGTTGCTGAGCCTATACCCGCCACAGTGATAGCAAATGACACTTGGTTAGCCAGCAAGGTGAAAACCGCCCTGATTGGCGATAAACGTGTGGATGGATTAAATATCATTGTCGAAGTTGAAGACTCTGAAGTGTTTTTAATGGGCTTAGTCGATAGCAACGAAGCGGATATCGCGGTTGAAGTGGCCAGAAACGTAAATGGTGTCGCCCGAGTCATCAAAGCATTTGAATACAAATAGGTATCTTTTTAGATTGGACTCGGGAACCGCTGTGTAAGGTTACTCACTGTAAGTTTTTGGGAAACGAGTCCATATCTTTATATAACCATTTAGCGTCGAATAATAAATCATTCACTTTGCTCTGAGCAACGCGTATTTGAGACGGTGACATTTTTTCAAATAATTTAAAATAATGCGCGTTCACTTCAGCTTTACTTTTGTCTAAAGCACTGTATAGACCTTGCCAAATAGCGGCCTTCTCTAGTTCATTTTTATCCAGATAGTAGCCAACATAAAATTCATATACTGACGGCTGAATATCTTTAATTACGTCTGCCTTTTTGAGTGCTTGACGAGCATACTCTAGACCTTGTTCTTTGTTGTATTTAGCGTATCGGGTCATCAACGCAACATAAACATCTACGTGAACGTCTTTAGCTGTCTCAAAGCCATTTACCATAGACTCCCAGTTGTCGTCATTCTGAGAGTTTGTCCATAACCATAGATTGACTTCAGGACGAGCTATAGCGCGAGTACTGGCAATTAATTCCTTCTGTATTTCGGGAATCTTTCTGATGGTTATGATTTGTGATTGTTTGTCATCTTTATTTCTCACCGCTTCAGAAACAAAAGCATCCTCCAGACAACTGCGATACGCATCTAAGGTTTTGAGGGCAACATAAGTATTGATAGAGCTAAGTTGCTCACGTTGACGCGCTAGATCTCGAATGACTTCACTGCGAGGTATTGAACACAAGGCTCCGGAATGAGTGTTATCACAGATATCTTTATAGGTATCACAAATTTGCCACATGGAGTCATCTGCTACTCCACCATTTTCACAACCGGTAATCAAAATAGTTACCAAAATGAGCCAATAACGCATGTATACCTTTCCTAGAAATGTTGAACTGATTAATTTTACTAGATGACAAAAAAGGCGCTAAACAGCGCCTCTTATTGATTATTTAACAACCGTTAAATTGGGTGGTCCTTTTCTCTCAGGCTTAGGTGTCGCTTTAGGTTTAGAAGCGACTCCGCCTTTATCTCCATCAGTTAAATTTTCTTCAGGAGTAAATACTGTACCAGCACCATTTTCTTTAGCATATATAGCCAAAACAGCATGAGTGGGCACGACTAATTGCCGTGCAACACCACCAAAGCGAGCTTCAAAACTAACATCTGCATCACCGAGATTTAATTTAACACATGCACCTGGTGATACATTAAGAACAATTTGTCCATCATGCACATGCTCCTGTGGCACGTTAGTACCAGGAACAGTTGCATCAACAACTAAATAAGGTGTTAAGTCGTTGTCTACGATCCATTCGTAAAATGCTCTTAACAAATACGGTTGATTTGAAGTCATCATAATATGCTACCTAAACCACTTATAGTGGATCGTGTATCTCTCTTTCTTGATCAGTCAACGAAGCTTTAAAGGAGCTACGAGCAAATATGCGATTCATATAGGCTAATACTTCTTTACTGCCAGTACCGGTTAATTCGATACCAAGTGCAGGCAACCTCCACAATAGCGGAGCTAAGTAACAGTCAACCAAACTAAACTCTTCGCTCATAAAGAATGGAGTTTCAGCAAATAATGGAGCTAGGCTAAGTAACGCTTCGCGCAATTCGTTGCGTGCTGCATCCAAATCACCTTTACCAGAAAGAATCTTTTCAGCTACTGAATACCAATCTTGTTCTATACGGTGCATCATCAAACGACTTTGGCCGCGAGAAACAGGATAAACTGGCATAAGAGGAGGATGTGGGAAACGCTCATCCAAGTATTCCATAATAATATGGGACTTGTACAAAACAAGTTCTCTATCGACCAGCGTAGGCACTGTGCCATAGGGATTTAAATCAAGTAAATCTTCAGGAAGGTTGGTTGGATCAGTATAGCTGATTTCAACACCCACTCCTTTTTCCGCAAGTACAATACGCACTTGGTGACTGTAAATATCACTTGTGTCTGAGAACAACGTCATGATTGAACGTTTATTCGCGGCTACAGCCATTAACTATCCTCCAGAATCAACAAAACAGGTCAACCAATTCTTTGTTTTAAACCACAAAATTGATTGGCTGCCTAACACCGCCAAGGTATTAGACTCATTAAAAAAAGGGGCAGACTCGCCCCTTTTCGGATTATACCTTAATTTTGGGTGAATTAGTGAACATCACGCCAATATTCTTTCTTAAGTAAGTAAACAAAGATAAACAACACAACGATGAAGGCAAGAACCCATCTACCAGTCGCTTCAAGATTCAAACGACCAGGCTCACCAACATAGACAAGGTAATGGACTAAGTCACCCACAGCCTTATCGTATTCTTCAGCGTTAAGCTCGCCATTACCATCAGTTTTAATGCCAACGTAAACTTCTTTCATTTCACCGTCGATCATTCGTTCTTCATGGGTTTCACGCGGTGTACCTTGCAATTCTTGCAATACGTGAGGCATACCTACATCAGGGAAACGCTTATTGTTAACCCCAAAGGTTTTGCTTTCGTCTACGTAGAAAGTACGCAAATAAGTATACAACCAGTCGGCACCTCTCACCCGCGCTACTAACGTCAGGTCAGGTGGTGGAGCGCCAAACCATTTAGCGGCATTCTCAGCAGGAATAGCACTTTTTATATGGTCAGATACTTTTTCACCGGTGAACTGCAAATATTCCTGTCCCAATTCATTAGGAATCCCTAAATCTTTGAAACTGCGCTCATAACGTTGGTACTGCATGTTATGACAACCTAAGCAGTAGTTATTGAACAACTTAGCACCATTTTGTAATGCTGCTTTGTCGTTCAAATCAATATCTATATGGTCGTTTTCGATTCCACCACCGGCTGCACCAGCAAGTCCCGAAAACAATAAAGTTAACACTAATACAAACTTTTTCATTTCGTGATCCTCTCTGGTACCGGCTTAGTATTCTCATTTCTGCTGTAAATAAACATTAAAACGAAGAATCCAAAGTACATGATAGTTGCGATTCGAGACGCAATTATTTTCCAATTTTCTTGTGGTGTACCACCTAAGTAACCTAAGAAGATAAACACGGCTGCAAATACCAATAGATTCCAGCGATGTAAACCACAACGATAACGCCAAGATTTCACTTTACCGCGGTCAATCCAAGGTAGTAAGAACAAAGCAATGATTGCAGCGAACATACCGATAACACCACCGAGCTTATCTGGAACGGCTTTTAAGATTGCGTAGAAGGGTGTGAAATACCAAACAGGGAAAATATGTTCAGGAGTTTTCAACGGGTTAGCAATTTCAAAGTTAGGATGTTCTAGGAAGTACCCACCCATTCCAGGTGCGAAGAACATGATGTAACAGAAGATAAATAAGAATGCAGCAAATGCAACCATGTCTTTCAACACAATATGTGGGAAGAAAGGTACTACGTCATCAATGATGTCGTATTTTTTAGTGTAGTATTCGTGCATTTCAAATTTGGTTTTTTGATCTTCAGTCAATGAACCTTTTTTGCGCTTAACTTCAACGCCATCAGGGTTATTTGAACCTACTTCATGCAACGCAACTATGTGTAAGAACACTAGAATGACGATGACCAGTGGCAATGCAATAACATGCAAGGCGAAGAATCTATTGAGGGTAGCACCAGAGATAACGTAGTCCCCTTGAATCCATTCAACTAAGTCTGGACCAATCACAGGGATTGCACTAAACAAGGATACAATTACCTGCGCACCCCAGTAGGACATTTGTCCCCAAGGAAGTACGTAACCCATGAAGGCTTCAGCCATTAGCGCAAGGTAAATGAACATACCAAACAACCACAGTAGTTCACGAGGCTTTTGGTAAGAGCCGTACATCATTCCGCGGAACATGTGCAAATACACCACGATAAAGAAAGCCGAAGCCCCTGTAGAGTGCATGTATCTAAGTACGTCTCCGTAAGGCACATCACGCATGATGTATTCTACAGAAGCAAAAGCACCTTCAGATGAAGGTACAAAATTCATGGTTAGCCACACACCGGTGACAATTTGGTTTATCAGTACAATTGTGGCCAAGAAGCCAAATATATACCAAAAATTCATATTTTTTGGTGCAGGGTATTGAATCGCGTGCATGTTAGCAACGCGCATCATCGGAATACGATATTCAATCCAATCTAAAAGACTTTTAAACATCTTATGCTGCCCCCTCGGCTTCTGAACCGATAATAACGGTATTGTCATCAACATACTGATAAGGCGGAACAACCAAATTCAGTGGTGCAGGTACTCCATCAAACACGCGGCCAGCCATATCAAATTTGGAACCATGACAAGGGCAGAAGAATCCCTCGTCTACGCCTTCAACGTATTCGGCAAATGCGCCGTCAGCCAAATGCTGTGGAGAGCATCCAAGATGCGTACAAATGCCCACGAGTATTAGGTATTCTTCCTTCAGAGAACGGTAACGATTTTTAGCAAAAGCAGGTTGTTGCTCTTGCTCAGAATCTGGATCTTTGAGTATATCTTCGTGTTTTGCCAGTGAAGCTAGCAGTTCTGGCGTCCGCCTTACAACCCAAACTGGTTTACTTCTCCAGATAACACGGATCATTTGCCCCGGCTGAATTTTACCAATGTCAATTTGCACATCAGCTCCAGCGGCTTTCGCCCTTTCACTCGGGTTCCAAGAACCAATAAAAGGTACTGCGACACCTGCAACGCCTGCTGCACCCACCACTGATGTAGCTACAGTGAGGAATCGGCGTCTAGGGTTGTCTTGGGGCTGATTGTCATTCTTTGACGAATCATTTGTATCGACAGACACATTGCTCATCCACTCTTCTCCAAGTTCGGATTTAGTGATACTTCTTGAACATAACTAGTTGGTTCCGATAGCGATTTGCTAGCAGCTAACTGTCACAAGAAATTACGGTTTTGTTGAATTTATCTATTAACATGAAATGATAAAAGAAAACCCCTAATAAAGACAAGGAATTAAGTAAATAAACCTATGTTTTGTGGGATTAATTTGTCTTAGGACAACTCAATCAAATTTAATAGACATAAAAACATCAAATTTTTAACAATAAAAAACCCAGCGTTGCTGGGTTTTTTGAAATATTCGTAACGTAAAAATTAACGTTTTGAGTATTGAGGACGCTTACGCGCTTTATGAAGACCCACTTTCTTACGTTCAACTTTACGTGCATCACGAGTTACGAACCCGGCTTTACGAAGAGCTGGACGAAGTGTTTCGTCATATTCCATCAAAGCACGAGTAATACCGTGACGGATTGCGCCAGCTTGACCACTAATACCACCACCGGCTACGGTGACGTATAGGTCAAATTTATCAGTCATTTCAACTAGCTCAAGTGGCTGACGAACAACCATGCGTGCTGTTTCACGACCAAAGAAAACATCCAAAGGACGTTTGTTAACTACAATGTTGCCACTACCTGGACGTAGAAAAACACGAGCGGTAGAGCTTTTGCGACGGCCAGTGCCGTAGTATTGAGTATCTGCCATTTTTCTCGCTCCTTAAATGTCTAGAACTTGAGGCTGTTGAGCAGCATGTGAATGCTCAGTACCAGCGTACACTTTCATTTTGCGGAACATAGCACGTCCAAGAGGACCTTTAGGCAACATACCTTTTACCGCTTTCTCAATGATCATTTCAGGCTTGTGAGCTTGAAGTTTCTCAAATGTTGTATCTTTCAATCCACCTGGGTAACCAGTGTAGGAATAATAGATTTTGTTCTGTGCCTTACGGCCAGTAACAGTTACTTTTTCAGCATTGATTACGATAATGTAATCACCAGTGTCAACATGAGGTGTGTACTCTGGCTTATGCTTACCGCGTAAACGTATCGCGATCTCTGTGGCCAAACGGCCTAGTGTTTTGTCTGCGGCGTCAACCACATACCAGTCGCGTTTTACCGTCTCTGGTTTTGCAACAAAAGTTTTCATTTTAAAATACCCGAAATATATAAATTGTTACTGGTTAATTTTCTGCTCTAGCCAAATATCCGATGTTTAACATCTTATATTCAACAATCCAGAAAACCTCTTAAATCAACATATTGACCCCTTCGAGTCGATTGATTCTTCCACTTTCCCAAAGTGGGCGTAACTGGGCAGGGCGCGAATTATACAGAAGTTTTCATAAAACGCGAGAGTATATTGCAAGTTTTTTAGGCAATTAAGTCAATCAATTCATATTCTATTCATCTAACTTGATCCATTGTAAAGGCAAGTTGCAGCGAAAATATTGGTATTTATTACAGCCGTATCAAGTTGAGATACCTGAAAACACTAAATTAGTTAATTAACCTTGTTTGAGATATATTGCCCAACAATGTAAACCATAGGTCATTTTTATGGTCATAACGCGCACTGTCTGGGATATCATTTGTCTGTTATGCGCGAATACAATTTTCTATTGGAGTCAGTTAGATGAAGTATATTAAGTGGTTTTTGTTGGTTGTTACAGCCATACAATTTAACTTAGCCTCTGCTACCAGTTTACGTTCAGAGCAAATAGCGTTGAGCAAACAGCAAAGTAGCGAAAAAAAAGACTCGGCTATTACCCCTCTGATTGTTGGAGGCTCATCTGCTGATGAGGGAGAGTATCCCTTTATGTCGGCATTAGTGGTAGTGGGTACAGAAGTGGAAACTACGGTTACGGTAAATAATACTGCTTATCAATCTGATCCATTCGGATTTGGACCAGACGGCGAAGCGACAGGTATTATAGTCGACTGTGGTATCGGCGATGCACAATGCCAAGGCGTAACAAATAATATTTGTTTAATCGAACGTGGTGAAATTAATTTTTCCGAAAAAGCGCTCAATTGTGAATCCGGTGGTGGAATTGGCGCGATTATCTATAACAACGTCGATGGGCCCTTAGAATCAGGAACACTGGGCGACGACTTCAATGGCAGCATCCCAATTGTGGGTATTACTCAAGAAGATGGACAAGCACTCATCCAATTAGAAAATGCCACCGCCAGCATTACTGTTACGACTTTGCAAGGTTCGGTTCAAGATGTCGTTTGCGGAGCAACATTTTTAGGTGAGCAATGGGTATTAACCGCAGCCCATTGTGTAGACTCTGAATTTGCAGATCAATACAGAGTTAACGTTGGTGAATACGATCTCAGAGATGGTGCAGATCAAGCATTAGCCATTAAGCGGATTTATTCCCATCCTAATTATGATTCAGAAACCTTCGATAACGATGTGGCGCTGATAGAATTAGAGCAGAGTCTTGAAAACACGGCTATTCAACTTGCAGATTCAAGCACCACAGACCAACTCGCTATCGAGAATACGATTGCGACATCTATTGGTTGGGGTGGCCGCACCGGTTACCTGCCGAACGAGGGACCTACTGGCAACTTCCCAGATATACTGCAAGAAGTGGAACTTCCCCTGCTCACCAATACCCAATGTCGCAGTGAATTAGCTAATTCACAAGGGGTAAGTCAATCGGCTACTGGTATTACCGAGCAAATGATATGTGCGGCACTGGATTCAGGTGGAGCAAGTGCCTGTCAAGGCGATAGTGGCGGGCCTTTGTTTGTTGAAACGAGTTCAGGCCCCATGCAAGTGGGTATCACCAGCTGGGGCATAGGCTGTGCAGCTGAAGGTTATCCTGGTGTATATGCCAGAGTCGGCGCTTTGCTCGGCTTCATTAACGCCACTCGCTATGGCGTTGGTATTACAGGAGAAGCGAAGATCACCAACACACCAGTCAACGTAAATTTTGTACAGCAATATACAGTGACTAATAATTCGAACAGTACGATTATGCCAACTATTAGCCTGTCTAATAGCAACGACTTTAGTATCGATAGCAGTCAATGCACGAGCTTAACGGCACAACAGAGCTGTCAGCTTTTGCTCACCTTTAATGCACAATCTCAAGGGCTTAAGTCAGCTACAATTTCGATTACATCTGATGTACAAGATATTCCCACTAGCAATATTAATATTCAAGGTTATGCGGTTGACCAAGCTACTAATTTGGCTAGTTCAATAGGCACAGCAAACGCAGCAGTGACGATATACAGTGGTGGCGACGCGGCTTGGCGAAGTAGCTCTTTGGGAGGTATTGTAAGTGGCAATATTTCAAGTAATCAAGAGAGTATTTTGATCGCCCTGATTGAAGGCGAAGGCACATTGAATTTTGAGTGGGCAGTTTCATCAGAAGAAAACGAAGATGAACCAACAGAGCCTTTTGACGCTCTTTATCTGCTGGTAAATGGTGAAGAACAAGAATTTATTTCCGGTGAAGTGGATTTTACGACTCAGAGCATATCGCTTGCTGACGGTAATCACTTAATAGAAATATCCTATCGCAAAGACTTGAGTGTTTCAGAAGGCGACGACCAAGGGAAAGTGCGTAACTTTGTATTCACTCCGACAACGCCAGTTAGCAACCCAACGACTCCAACTGATAGTAGTTCTGGAGGGGGTGGTTCTATGACTTGGTTGCTACTGCTATTACTTGCTGGTTTAGGCGCGCGAAAACTAACCTTCTAAATGTTTAACCTTTTGCCAGATGGCTTCCATCTGGCTTAGGGTAGCATCACTGAGCTCGGTTTTTTGTGCAGCAAAATGTTGCTCTACTTTGGCAAAGCGCCCAGCAAATTTTCGATTGGCTTTTCTAAGTGCTGTTTCAGGGTTCACCTTTAAATGTCTAGATAGATTCACCACCGCAAACAACAAATCGCCCATTTCTTCTTCAATACGTTGATGATCCTGGGGATCTTGCTTCACCTCTTCCATTACCTCAGCGATCTCTTCTTCCACTTTATCAACCACAGGAGCAACATCAGGCCAATCAAATCCCACTTTGGCACACTCTTTTTGGATTTTTTGCGCTCGCATCAATGGCGACATTCCGATTGGAATATTATCCAAAATACTGGCTTGTGGATGAATCCCCTTTTGTACTCGTTCCTGCTGTTTGATCGCATCCCAAGTCAGGCTTACTTGTTCTACTGAAGTCTGTTTTTGCTCGGCAAATACATGGGGGTGACGACGTATAAGCTTATCGCAGATTGTTTGCGCTATCCCTTCAAAATCAAACGCTTGCTGCTCTTTCCCCAATTGTGCATAAAACACAACTTGAAATAACAAATCACCTAGTTCATCTTGAATATCCTGCATGCTGCCATGTTCTATTGCATCAGCAACTTCATAGGCTTCTTCGATGGTAAAAGGCACTATAGTTTCAAAACTTTGCTGTTTGTCCCACGGACAACCATTTTCAGGATCACGCAGGCGTGCCATGATGCTAAGCAAGCGCTCTACTTGTGGATAATGGCTCAGTCCACCTGACTCACTTGTCGAGCCTGACGACATCAGTGACTCCTTTAACTTGTTGCAATCTGGCAATGGTTCTAGACAAACTAGCAAGATCTTTAACTTCCAGAGATATCTTGATTTTAGCTGTTTGGTCTTTAGTGTTACTTAAGCTGTTAACCCCCAACAAAGTGACCTTGTCGTTCGCCAACACAGTAGTAATATCTCGTAAAATGCCATCGCGGTCGGAAGTGTGAACATCTAAGTCGGTTAGGAAGCTGCCTCTTAAATCATTCGCCCAGTTTACTTCTATTTCCCGTTCTGGATGTTGGTCCAATAAGTGGCTTAGCTGATCACAATTTTCTCGATGCACGCTAATACCTCGTCCCATAGTGATATAGCCTTGTATTGAATCACCCGGTAAAGGCTGACAACACTTAGCAATTTGACTCATGAGATTCCCAACCCCCTCCACGACTATGGTATCCGTGGTACCTTTTGCAGGTTTACTTTGGGTGGTTTTAACGCGAGGATCGATTTCCGGTGGCGGCGCATCTAATTGTTGTAAATAATTAACCACCTGCATAATGCGCAGATCACCACCACCAATGGCAGCGTATAAATCCTCAACCTGATTCACATTGAATCGTTCACACGCCTTAGCGGCATCTTTCAAAACCAAATTAGCTTTGGAGAGTTCACGGTCTAGCAGTTCTTTTCCAGCTAGTAGGTTTTTCTCTTTGTCTTGTTTTTTAAACCAAGTATGAATTTTTGCTCGTGCCCTTGAGGAATGCACGTAACCCAAACTAGGGTGCATCCAGTCGCGACTAGGATTTAAATTCTTACCCGTCAATACTTCAACCTGATCGCCAGTTTGCAATTGATAAGTAAAGGTAACAATACGGCCATTTACTTTGGCACCATTACAGCGGTGACCTACATTACTATGGATGTAATAAGCAAAATCTAATGGAGTTGAACCCAGCGGCAAATCAATAACATCGCCCTTAGGGGTAAAGACATAAACCCTGTCGTCGAAAACCTGACTGCGTAACTCCTCCACCAAATCGCCTGATTCTGCGACTTCTTCTTGCCACAGCAGAATTTTACGCAACCAATTAATTTTATCTTCGTAAGCTGAGCGCTCTGAACTGACCCCTTCTTTATACTTCCAATGGGCGGCAATCCCTAGCTCCGCATCCTGATGCATTTGCTCAGTACGAATCTGTATTTCAACCGGACGTCCTTCAGGACCATTAACAACGGTATGTATCGATTGATATCCATTAGGTTTGGGAGTGGCAATATAATCATCGAATTCATTCGGAATATGTTTAAAAAGTGAATGGACGATACCCAAAGCGCTATAACAATCTTGCAGTCTTTCAGCGATGATTCGGACCGCTCGAATGTCATACAGTTGCTCAAAAGACAAATGCTTTTTCTGCATTTTCTTCCATATACTGTAAATGTGTTTTGGTCGGCCGTAGACTTTAACTTTTATATTGGCATTATCCATTTCAGTTTGTAAATTGGTAACAAACTCTTCGATATATTGCTGTCTGTCGGTACGCTTTTCATCTAATAATTTAGCAATTTGTTTGTATGTTTCTGGGTGTAAATAACGAAACGATAGATCCTCTATCTCCCACTTCAGTTGACCAATTCCTAACCGATTAGCAAGGGGAGCGTAGATAGTTGAACATTCACGCGCAACGATAACACGGGTTTCTTCATCCGCTTTTTTCATTTTCTGTAGCGTACAAATTCGCTCAGCTAATTTGATTAATACCGTGCGAACATCTTCGACCATGGCTAACAACATGCGCCGAATATTGTCTATTTGCGCTTCATCAGCTTTTTTACTGCTACGGCTATGCAAGGTTTTAATCGCATCCATACGACGTACACCACTGATTAGATGACGCACGCCCTTGCCAAACTCTTCTTCGATTTGATCATCATCTAAACCATGCACTTCACAATATGGATACACTAAAGACGCTTGAAGCGTTTCATCATCCATATTTAATTCATGCAGAATTTCCACCATTTCTTGGCCGACAAGCAAGATTTCCGGTGATTCAGATGTGTCTCGTAGTTTTTGTTTGGTGCTCTCCGACAGGTTCAGGCAATCAAGCCATTTATCAAATGTAGGTCGTTCTGGTTGATGAACTGTTCGGATAGAAACCATAATAATAGCCCAGTAGAGTTACTTTCGTTTATTCAGAGGCACAAATAATGCCATCAATTCAGTGTGTGCAGTTTGTGGAAACATATCCATTACACATAATTTATCGAGTCTATAATTTTTTTCAATTAATTGTGCTGCATCACGGGCGAAAGTGGCAGGATTGCAGGACACATAAAGAATATGAGATGGCTTTAAAGTAGCTAGCTGTTTAACAACAGCCAGTGCACCTTCTCGGGCAGGATCAAGTAACACTTTATTGCAGGTTTTAATTTGCTCATGCTCAGATAATTTTGTGCTATTCAAATCAGAATGAATGAAATGACAATTATTGAGTTTGTTGATAGTTGCATTATGTTGGGCTCTTTGCACCATTTTAGGTACACCTTCGACACCAACTAAACGGTCGCATTGAGCCGCAATGGGCAGGCTAAAATTACCAATTCCGCAAAATAAATCCAAAACAGCGTCAGATTTGTCTAACTCTAGCCAATCCATTGCTTGCTTGATCATGTTCTGATTAACCTGCGGATTTACCTGCACAAAATCATCATTGTGGATCTGCAGACTCAACTTAGGATTAATTTCATAAGCCAACTGCTTATCGCGCTGGGTAACAAACTCTTGTCTGTTTTGCTTATCTTCTAAAATTAACTGTAGACCATATTTTTCAGCAAACTCAGCACATAACGCACAATCTTGGTGACTCAAGGAGTGAATCGTGCGGATACAAACTTGTACACCATTATCAGCGTTTAGCAGACTAACATGACCTATATTTGAAGGTGTTTGCAACTTAGCGAACATTTGTTGTAATGGCTCAATCAACTGCTCAAGTTGTTGGTTAAGCACAGGACATTGTTGCAAGCTAAATATTTTATTACTGCCTTTGGTTCGAAAACCAAGCTTCAACGCATCTGGATTTCTCGCATCGACAGACAACCGTGTTTTACGTCGATACCCCGTTGGACTAGAGTGAAGTGCAGCTTGCCAATCTAAATTGGATTGTTTATCGCTGAACTTGCGCATCTTTTTATTTTTGCCTCCGCGAGTGGCTTTGCTAAGCACCCTTTTCGCCGGTGGCGCAGATTGATTAGTATCCAAGGCGGTGTGTAAGATTAGGTTTTGTATCGCGGCTTGCTTAAATTGCAACATCGCATCGGTTTGGCAATGTTGGGTTTGGCATCCACCACAGACATCAACATGTTCACAAAAAGGAAGCTGTCTAAATTCCGATGGCTGAAGAATGTTGAGTAAACGAGCATTACAGACTTTGCCACGATCTTCTGTTATTTCAACTTCGACGGTTTCGCCAGGTAAAACACCTTCGATAAAAATAAGCGGGTCGTGATCTGCACTAACACCTTGGGCCAAATGATCTAAGTGAGAAATCGTCACGGTAACCCGCCGACCAATCAACTGACTCTTGGAAGCATCACTACTTTTGTTCTTTTTCGGTGAATAGAAGTTAACCATGATTATTTACTCTGCTCCAAAATCACTGTGGCCATTGCATAGTGCTGCTCATCTGAAATAGACACCAAGGCATTATCAATACCACGCTGCTCACACAATTTTGCAAAGTGTCCACTAAAGCGAATTATAGGTTCACCCAACTCACCACTGGTAATTTCGATTTGTTGCCAACCCACACCATTCCCAATCCCCGTACCTAAGGCTTTAACTGCCGCTTCTTTAGCGGCAAATCGCTTCGCTAAATATCGTGAAGGATAAGGGTGTTCACGATAAATCTGCATTTCAGTGGACGTTAAAATACGTAAAGGCAATCGATCTGATTTTTCAAGTTGTTTCTCTAATCGCACTATTTCTATAATGTCTGTACCCAGACCTAAAACGGCCAACTTATGCCCTCGCCTCTAACATCAGTCGTTTCATATCGGCAACCGCAGTGGCTAATCCATCAAACGCAGCACGGGCAATAATCGCATGGCCTATATTCAATTCAATAATTTCATCCAATGCAGCAATCGGTTTGACGTTGTGATAATGCAAACCGTGACCGGCGTTAACCTTTAATCCCAAAGAATGGGCGTAACTTATCCCAGTTTTAAGCTTTTCCAACTCTACTAACATTTGAGCTTCGGTAGTCGCCTCGGCATATTGACCTGTATGTATTTCAATGTACGGCGCGCCCGCTTTTAGCGCAGCATCGATTTGATTCTTTTGCGCATCGATAAATAGCGACACTTGGATATTTTGTTCGCCCAATCGCGAACAAGCCTCTGTTAATTTACTGAGATTACCCGCAACATCTAAACCACCTTCAGTGGTAAGCTCCTGTCTTTTTTCAGGCACCAAGCAACAAAACTCAGGTTTAGTCTGGATAGCTATCGCGAGCATTTCTTCGGTCACTGCCATCTCTAAATTTAAGCGAGTATTGATGGTTTCTCGAAGCAGTCTCACATCGCGATCTTTAATGTGCCGGCGGTCTTCACGCAAGTGAACTGTGATCCCATCAGCGCCTGCGCGCTCTGCAATATCGGCGGCATGCACAGGATCAGGGTATTGGGTTCCTCGCGCATTTCGCAATGTGGCGATGTGATCAATATTCACACCCAAGAAGATATCACTCATTCAGTTCGCTCCAATTTAATAAATAACTCTCTGCTTTTTAACGGTTTATCACCGATAATAGGTTTAAAAGCCATCCGTGTAACACGCTTGGCAACTAGTAAACTTTGTTTGTCCCACTGAAAACTAGCAACATTTTCTAAATCTGTTCCTAGAAAACAATTAGCGGTTTGCTCCACCTGATTAAGACGATAAAAACCGCGATCACTAATGAAACTATAATAGCCATTGGGTTCTAATTTGTCGCCAGAATGACAATCAGATTGCCAATCGAATCCGTAACCAATATTGTGAATCAGACTGATTTCAAATTCCCGTAATACAACTTCAATTGATTCATTGTTAGCAAGGCGAAGCAGGCTGGCCATATAAAGGTCAAACACTTCAGGATATGACACTTCTTTTGGCAATACTCGATTAAGCAGTTCATTCAAATACATTGCGGAAAATAATACTGCACCTTGCAACAAAAAAGCTCTGCCATTTCCTTCAATTTGTGCAAGGTTTTTCAATTCATGCCTTCCACTGAACGTTAGGCTCAGGGGTTGGAATGGCTGTAGAAGACTCTTTTTTTCATTCGACTTGGCGCTTTTACCGCCTCTGACTCCGCGGCACACGGCAGAGATACGCCCCTGTTGCTTAGTGAAAAAATCTACAAGAAAACTGGTTTCCCGATATTGTCGTCGATGAAGAACTAACCCATTGAGCATTGCATTGTGCTCAGCCATCGCCAAAATTCCTAAGCTATTTTGATTCTAACCACTTTCATCGCTTCAAATTCTATTCCCGCAACAGTTTCAACTATTGGGTAATAAGTAAGATTCACCTGACAACCATTGAGGTTTTTGTATTGTTTCTTACGACGAAATTTAAAAGGCACGTCTTGTCCTTCAACCATCACTGTATTCATGATCCAGTCTTCATCTTTGCGTTGTACATGAGAAACTACTTTCATCATCTCGGAATGAATCAAGTTGTCATGTTTATCCAGTAATTTGGAAATGTTGGATTTGGCCATAATCTTCTTAGTCTAAATGTTTAAGGTAAATTTAAGGTAACCAAAGCTAAGTAAATATACTTAAAGACGAAATATTACCTCTTTATTCATCTCTTCTATGGTTGCAGCTTCTGTATAATAACATTTACCGTGTGAAAATGGACAATAAAGCACAATCCTCCTTCCTAGTTACGGATTAAGCCCCTGAGTCTAAATTAAATTGTCCGATAACAAGCCCCTGATTTAGCACGACCTTTAGCCACTAAACGTAACCGCAAAGAGATTTCTTAGTATTTTTTCCGCCTAATTTTTATACTAAAGTTGAATGGTGTTTATTGGCTGGTTTGTTAAAGTCCTACGCTCAGTAAATATAGGTTTAAGTAATGGTCCAAAAATGGCGAAGATACTTCAAGAATAAAGTTATAGTTGCCATAGTTGCATTCATTTTTGCAGTGGCCTTAAGCGCAATTATTTCACTTTTGAAGTCAGTAGAAACACAAAGTCTATTGGAGCAAGAGAGCCTTACCCCTGCCTTCAATTTAGTCTCAGAAGAAATCGTAAAACCTTTGTTTATCGCTGAAACAATAGCGCGGGCATCAAGCCTGAAAACGTTGATGAATGACACAGTTATCGATCAAATCGCAATTGAACAGAAGCTCAAAGATTTATCGGAAGAATTCAAAATGGAGTTTTTTGTTGCCAACGAAAGCAACCGAACTCAATATAATTCCGATGGTCCATCATTGGCTTTGGATGAAAATAAAGTTGAATGGTATTTTCGCGCCAAAAAAACCAAGCATAAAATCGTCGGCATATTAGGCAATCGCCAAGATATACGCATTTATTATGATGTAAAAGTACATAATGACGAAGGTGAGTTTCTTGGGTTCATAGGGCTAAACAAAAAATTAACTACTTTCATCAATGCCTTCGACGATTTTAAAAGACAATATGGTTACGATTTTGTTTTCGTTGATCACAATGACAACATTGTACTGTCTTCTGACACAAACTTGGTAGCTGATGGCAAGCGCATCTTGCAGCTAAATCAACTGCCTTGGTATGCCCCATTTATTTCTAAACGAAATAATATCAACCACTATAACAATTATCTTGTTGAAGTAGCAGGAGATGACTTGCTCATTGCAGAGGCAGATTTCGAGTCATTAAATTGGAAAATGTTTTTAATCAACCCTTTGAAAGTTCGTCAGATTGCTGCAACTGAAGACTTTATAATTCAAACCGTTTACATCATTATCGCAATCTTTACTGCAATTTTGATTATTTGGTTAATCGGCAAGTCGTTACAAGGTGAATTTGCAAAACGCCATCAAAGAGATCCATTAACTCAACTTCCCAATAGAGCACATTTAGCTTGGCACTATGAAAAAGTAGCCAGAATGAATAAATCCATTGCTGTGATAATGGTGGATTTAGATCACTTTAAGGATATAAACGATACTTACGGTCATAGCGTTGGTGATAAGGCATTGTGTGAAGTCGCCACTTTACTTCAGTCTTTTCTAAGGGATATTGATATTGTCGCTAGATGGGGCGGAGAAGAGTTCGTTATTCTGCTCCCTGCAGCGGATATTACGATTGCTAATCACATCGCAGACAGGGCGCGAACAGTTATCGCCAAACATATCTTTGTTGCAGATAAAAAAGTGATTCAAATTACCGCTAGTTTTGGGATAAGCGCAGATACGGGTAAATCTAATTTGACACAACTTATCGACAGTGCAGATGCAGCTTTGTATGAGGCCAAAAATAGCGGGCGTAACAAAGTATGCTCGGTGAAACAGCCCGTACGTAGTAATCCACAAAAGACCTATGCCCACGGATAACCCTTGACTTAGGCTGCCTGCAGTTCACCTGATCACTTCATTTGAGTTGTATTAGTTGCCTAGGCCCTTTGCTATACTCCCTTGCAATTAAAACTGTTCATTTTTTAAGGCTGTAGAGTGGTTAAAACGATCTGGTGTAATGTGGTTTTGCTGTGTTGTTTGCAAATATTAGTGGGCTGCCAGCAAGAGCCAGCCAAAACGGATGCAATGTTGTACCGAGAAGCAACTGTTACGCAAGCACAAATCCCCCTCGATAAAGCCTTGTTGTTATTAACCCCTGAAGTCAGAAATGCCCCTATGGCAAATCTAGATACCTTAATTATTGCCAACCAAGGGTTGCGCGATGCTCGCCAGGTTTATGCAAAAAATAATATTACCCATTATCAAGATGAAAAATTAACTGAGCTCGAAGGGGTAATTCAAGCGTTGGAACCAAACCTGGTAGACAGAGCCAAATCTCTACTCAATCAAGTGCTTGATCGCACATCTGAATTACGTAAACAGATTGAAGAAGCCAAAAACCAACCGTTCAGCGCCAGAGGGAATGACACGGCGCAATTAGTCGAATTCCTTGGCAAACAATATAACGAGGATGTGAAAGACTGTTGCTTGAATCAACTTTCGCAAATTGATCAGTTGCTCAAAAGCAAATCCAAGGAACACAGAGAATTAATCATTTTAATTCGCTCAATCAACCAAGAATTAGCAACTGTTATAAAACAAAAAGACTATGCAGATAAGCTTAAAAGTCGGATTCAAGCTTCGCTATAATGGCTTGATTCGCTGCCGGAAAGGTCAAGCTAGCAAGGCTATCGATAGCCACCCACTGAGTTAGTTGACCTTCTTTTCCGCAGGGCTCATTGCTAAATTGTTCAACTAATTGAATATGTAAACGAACTTGTTTATCTCCGTAATCATGTTCAATTAACATAAATTCAGACTGCGAAACAACATCGATACCAACCTCTTCATGTAACTCGCGCGCTGTGGCTTGGGCAACGGTTTCGTTTGCTTCAATCTTGCCGCCAGGAAACTCCCATAACCCTCCTTGATGCAAATCGTCAGCTCGCTTACTAATAAAGATTAGATTATCCCGTTTAATGACGCCAACCGCCACGTCTACAATTTTCATTCGTTAATTTCCACAAAAAAAGGGCAAAAATGCCCTTTTTATATATTCAAATAAGGTTAACTTAGTTTACCGTGACACTGCTTGTATTTTTTACCTGAACCACAAGGACAGGGATCATTACGGCCAACTTTAGCGCCTTCACGCACTGTTGTTGTAGGTCCAGCGTTAGCACTTTGCTCTGGCTCATTTGGCGATTCATGTTCGTAACTCTTTTGAACTTCATCGGCTTGCCTACGTTGCTCTTCAACTGCTTCAACATCAGATTCGGCTTTAACCCGTACCTTGCTAAGAATGTTGATCACTTCGACTTTAAGATTCTCTAGCATCTCAGAAAATAGTTGGAAAGATTCACGTTTGTATTCTTGTTTTGGATTTTTCTGAGCATAGCCTCGTAAATGAATACCTTGGCGTAAATGATCCATCGCAGCCAAATGTTCTTTCCACGAACTATCCAGATTTTGCAACATGACTGCTTTTTCAAATTGACGCATAACATCTGCACCAACCGCCTCTTCTTTTTCTTTGTAGGCGTCATTTACACCAGCATGGATACGTTCACGTAGCTTTTCTTCGAATAATTTGTCGTCTTCATCTAGCCACTTCTGGATGGGTAATTCCAATAAGAAGTCACCTTGAATACGCTCTTCTAAACCGGCAACATCCCACATCTCTTCAAGAGATTGAGGCGGTATGTAGTCGTCAATAACACTATTGACTACATCTTCTCTGATTGCCTGAATGGTTTCACTGATTTCACCTTCATCTAACAACTCATTACGTTGTTCGTAAATTACTTTACGTTGATCATTGGCTACATCATCATATTCTAAAAGCTGTTTACGCATATCGAAGTTGCGTCCTTCAACTTTACGTTGCGCATTTTCGATGGCACGTGTCACCCAAGGGTGTTCAATAGCTTCACCGTGTTCCATGCCTAAGCGTTTCATCATATTGCCCATTTTTTCAGAAGCAAAAATACGCATTAGTGCATCTTCTAATGATAGATAGAAACGTGAAGAACCTGGGTCACCTTGACGACCAGAACGACCACGTAATTGATTATCAATACGTCTTGATTCGTGACGCTCAGTACCAATGATATGTAGTCCACCAGCTTCAATAACTTTCTTGTGATCTTCTTCCCACTGCGCTTTGATTTTGGCTACTTTTTCAGGTTTAGGGTCATGTATTTTTGCAACTTCAGATTGCCAGTTACCACCCAACACTATATCTGTACCACGACCAGCCATGTTAGTCGCTATTGTCACCGCACCAGGACGACCTGCCTGTGCGACAATATCGGCTTCACGCAAATGTTGTTTGGCGTTCAATACTTCATGGGGAATCTTAGCTTTTTTCAAGACTCGCGAAAGCAACTCTGAATTTTCAATGGAAACTGTACCCACCAAAGTTGGTTGACCACGTTTAACACATTCTTTTATGTCTTCAACTATCGCTTCGTATTTCTCTTCGGCAGTTAGGTAAATTAAGTCTGCTTTATCGTCACGAAGCATAGGTTTGTTGGTTGGAATAACCACAGTTTCCAAACCATAAATATGGTTAAACTCAAATGCTTCAGTATCAGCTGTCCCCGTCATACCTGCCAGTTTTTCATAAAGTCGGAAGTAGTTCTGGAACGTTATTGAGGCAAGTGTTTGGTTTTCGTTTTGAATTTTCACACCTTCTTTAGCTTCAACAGCCTGATGTAAACCTTCTGACCAACGGCGTCCTTCCATAGTACGGCCGGTATGTTCATCAACAATGACTATCTCGTCGCCATTGACTATGTAGTCAACGTCTTTATTAAATAATTTATGGGCTCTCAAAGCAGCATTAACGTGATGCAGTAAAGAAATATTTGAAGCTGCGAATAATGATTCATCCTGCGGCAAGATACCGTTTTCTTTGAGTATTTCTTCAACGTGAATCTGACCACGTTCAGTTAAGTGAATTTGCTTACCTTTTTCATCGATGGTGAAATCACCTTCACCTTCACGGCCCGCTTCATCGCCTTCTTTATCTTCGTCAGCTTGTTGCACTAAATGTGGAATAATTAAGTTAATTTGGCGATATAACTCTGAACTGTCTTCCGCCTGACCAGATATAATAAGTGGTGTTCTGGCTTCATCAATCAGAATGGAATCAACTTCATCTATTACTGCAAAATACAGTTTCTTTTGAACACGGTCATTGGGACTAAACGCCATATTGTCGCGAAGATAATCGAAACCAAATTCGTTGTTGGTACCGTAAGTAATATCCGCTGCGTAGGCTTCTTTTTTCTCAGCATGGGACATACCAGGAACATTACAACCCACTGTCAAACCCAGGAATTCAAATAATGGACGACTCCAATCAGCATCACGTTTAGCCAAGTAATCGTTTACGGTTATAACATGCACGCCCTTACCAGATAAACCATTCAAATAAGCAGGCAACGTAGAAGTAAGGGTTTTACCCTCACCGGTACGCATCTCAGCAATTTTACCTTCATGCAGCACTTGGCCACCGACCATTTGCACATCAAAATGACGCATCGAGAAAACCCGTTTACTGGCTTCTCTTACAACAGCAAAAGCTTCAACCATGATGTCATCTAGACTAACGCCATCTTGAATGCGTTGCTTAAACTCAACCGTTTTAGCTTTAAGCTGCTCATCGTCCAAGGCTTCGAACTCAGGCTCTAAGGCGTTAATTTCGACAACACGTTTGTTAAGTTTTTTTAGCAGGCGGTCATTACGACTACCGAAAATTTTTCTGAATATACTCGAAAACATCGATTTACAGCTTCCAATCTAATAGAGAGATAAAACAATCGGCTCCCAATGGAGCCGATTTTCAAATTTACGTGGTTAAATCACTTATCACTTTCGATAAACAAACGGCAGCGGATCTTGCTGCTTGCCATTTTTAATCACTTCGTAATGCACATGAACGCCTGTTGACCGTCCGGTACTTCCCATAAGGGCTATTTCTTGGCCTTTGGTGACCACATCCCCAATCTTAACACTTATGCCTTGATTGTGACCATAACGTGTGACAAGACCATTGCCATGATCAATCTCAACTAATTGACCATAACCATATCGCTCCCCCGCCCATGTTACTAGGCCAGCTCCGGTAGACACAACAGCGTCACCTTGTTTGCCAGCAAAATCGAGACCTTTATGCATTGTCGGCAAGCCACTAAATGGGTCTTTCCGCACACCATAGTATGAAGATAACCACCCTGAGGTGATTGGACGCCCTTCTAAATGAGTCTGATCGTCTATATGGTGATTCATCATGATGGATTCAAGGGCTGCAAGTTGTTGAGTTTTACTATCTAAGCTTTCAAGCATCGAATCAATGCGCTCCAGCAACTCATTACTGCCTTGAATAGTAATAACTGAATCGGTGATTGGACCACCAACACTACTCAACTCTTGGAAGCCAAACTCATCTTGATTTAAACCAGCTTGTTCTACCAACCTTGCCCCTAACGCATTGACACGTTGAATCTGGCTTTGCACGTCTGCCAAATTAAGCATAATGCCAGCTAATTGTTGTTCTGTTGCTGATTTTAGCTCTGATACGTCTCGTTTTTGCTCAATAAAGCCGCTTTTTGCATACTCTATACGAGCATGAGACTCATCAATCTTATGATTAGTGCGACTTGAAAGCATAACCAGCCCGCATACCAAAACAAAGCCGACAACCAATCGCCGCTTTCCTATGTGATAGGAAAACTCCGTTGATTTGCCTTTATAATGTAGTGTTAAACTCATGTAAGGTATTCTCGTGATTATTTAGCTGGAATGGATACTAAACCTGTTAGCCCTAGGTTAATAGCTCTAATAGGTATCTGGAAACAATCCAACCGATTACTTTTCATACAGTTTCATTGGCTTTTTGTTCGTTATTTTTCGCCAAGCTGCATTTCGTTTTTTTCTAACCCCAAACAATACCTTGTAGAACATTAGGTTATCAAGGTATTTATATGAAGTGTTTTGTTCTTTTAGCCAGATGCTAAACTAAAAAATGCCGCAGATGCGGCATTTTGATGTTCAATAGCTAATTTGCTAAAACTGCAGATGCAAAATGAATGGGGACTTCATCTTGATTTTCGTACGTTACATATTCCCAGCAAGTCTGGTCATTTAACATCGCATTGAGTAGCTTGTTATTTAGACCATGACCTGATTTGTATGCTTTCAACTCACCAACAATACTGTGAGCTCCCAGGTATAAATCGCCTACCGCATCAAGAATTTTATGTTTCAAAAACTCATCTTGATAACGTAAACCTTCAGGATTCAACACTCGGTATTCATCCAGAGCAACTGCATTTTCCATGCTGCCACCCAAGGCCAAATTATTGGCATTCATGTATTCGAAGTCGCGCATAAAACCAAAAGTTCTGGCTCGACTTACCTGATCAACGTAAGAGGATGCATCAAAATCCATCACAATGTGTTGACGAGTTTGACTAATAACTGGGTGTTCAAAATCAATTTTGAAATCCACTCTGAAGCCATCGTAAGGATGAAACTCCGCCCACTTATCGCCGTCTTCAACACGTATGTGTTTAATAATACGAATGAACTTTTTGGGTGCATTTAGCTCTTCAATACCCGCTGATTGCAGCAAGAAAATGAACGGACTCGCGCTGCCGTCCATAATCGGAAGTTCATTACTGTCTACTTCAACAATAATGTTATCGATGCCTAAACCAGCCAGGGCTGAGGATAAATGCTCAACAGTATAGATTGATACCCCGTTTTCATTACTCAAACAGGTACACAGCACTGTGTCGCCTACAGCATTCGCTTTGGCAGGAATATCCACATGGGGCTCAAGATCTATGCGGCGAAATACAATACCAGTATTCGCCGGCGCAGGCCGGAGAGTCATGGAGACCTTTTCACCTTTGTGCAGACCTATCCCTGTTTCTTGCACAGCATGTTTGATTGTGCGTTGCTTTATCATCTAACTGTTGCCTATCCCAAAAACATTATATCAGCTAAAAACCGGCGCGTATTATACTGACCAACTGGTCTAATGTCAAAAATCTGTCATATTTGTTAAACCGCACTTTCACATCTAGTCAGTAATATTGTCAATTTCACATTCGACATCTATCACCTTATGACCAAGCACAGTATAACCATTCGCGTTTTTAAGCTTTCAAAAATTCGTAATTATCTATCTAGCTATGACCACTAATTCGCCAAAAAATTCAAATTCGGCGAAAAATCAGTCTGCCTGCTTGCGTAAAAATGCAGGAATATCCAAATACTCATAATCAGTATTGGCTTCCGTTTTTTCTTCGGTTGCGACAGCTTTATTCATATCAGTGGCTGTATTACCAATTCGATCACCGCCATCAGGCTGTAATTTGAATTGTTTTGCTTCCGCTGATACCCGTGAGCCTTGACTGCTAACCAATGAGATATCTGGTTTACGTTCTGCACCAATGCCTGTAGCCACAACGGTTACTCGTAATTCATCACTCATATCCATATCAATAACGGTACCTACAACGACGGTTGCATTTTCAGAGGCAAAGGCTTTAACCGCATTACCAACTGTTTCAAACTCATCAATCGCAAAGTCAGGACCAGCAGTGATATTAACCAAAATACCGCGGGCACCAGATAGATCGATATCTTCCAACAATGGACAAGCAATAGCCGCTTCAGACGCTTCTTCTGCACGGTCTTCACCTTTAGCAGAGCCACTTCCCATCATCGCTGTACCCATTTCAGACATCACAGTTTTCACGTCTGCAAAGTCAACGTTTATCAAACCTGGACGCGTGATTAGCTCGGCAATACCCTGAACCGCACCACGTAACACATCATTGGCTTCGCTAAATGCTTTAAGCAATGGCGTACCACGCCCCATTACTTTCAATAACTTTTCGTTAGGAATAGTAATTAATGAATCAACGTATTTTGATAACTCTTCAATACCTTGATCAGCGAATTCTGTACGTTTTTTACCTTCAAACGGAAACGGTTTGGTCACAACAGCAACTGTCAAAATGCCTAATTCTTTAGCCACTTTAGCCACTTCTGGTGCAGCACCTGTTCCTGTTCCACCGCCCATTCCAGCGGTAATAAATACCATGTCAGCACCTTCAAGGGCTTGACGAATATTTTCACGGTCTTCTTCTGCAGCTTGGCGACCTATATTTGGGTTAGCGCCAGCTCCTAGCCCCTTAGTGACACCTGAGCCGATTTGTAAAGTTAGGTTGGCAGATGAACTACGCAAAACTTGGGCGTCAGTGTTTACCGCAATAAACTCTACACCTTCAATACTTTGCGAAACCATGTGCTCAATTGCATTGCCACCGCCGCCGCCGACGCCGATAACCTTGATGACAGCTTCTTCGCTGTGACTATCCATTAATTCAAACATTATTTTTCTCCGATTTTTGCGCGATAAAACATGAGTCGTTAACACCCACGTTCAATTTTTTAAGATCCCGAGATATTTCCATCCTCAGAATTCCCCCTTAAACCAACTTTGAACACGATGCCATAATCCTTCACTGGAGCCGGCTTTTTGCGCCGATTTCGATTGCATGGATTCTTTGCCATATTGCAATAATCCCACTGCAGTTGCGAAACTCGCATCTTCAACGTATTCAGATAATCCTTTCATGCCAATGGGTTCTCCAACTCGAACTGGCATTTGAAACAATTCTTCAGCAAATTCAACGGCACCTTCCATTTTGGCCGAGCCGCCAGTTAACACTATTCCAGCGGCAATTTGCTCTTCCAACCCACTGGCTTTGATCTCTTCATGGATCAATTCAAACAATTCTTGATAACGAGGCTCAATCACCTCAGCCAAAGTGTGTCTAGACATCATTCTTGATGGACGCCCACCGACACTTGGCACTTGTATTTGTTCTTCCATACTCACCATGTCGCGCAGCGCGCAGGCATAGTTAATTTTTATCTCTTCAGCATGATTAATCGGGGTTCTAAATATCTTAGCGATATCACTAGTGATTTGATTTCCTGCCACCGGTATAACCGCGGTATGACGAATAGCACCATCGGTGTACACCACCATGTCTATGGTTCCACCACCGATATCAACAACACAAACACCCAATTCTTTTTCATCATCAGTTAAAACTGCGTAACTCGAGGCCAATGCTGAAAATATCATTTGATCTGCATTGAGTTCACAGCGCTCAACACATTTCACTAAATTCTTCGCCATATCATCAGCGCAAGTAATAATGTGTGCTCTGGCTTCCATTCGAACACCAGACATACCAATAGGGTTTTTTATCCCTTCTTGCACATCGATGGTGTACTCCTGAGGGAGCACATGTAACAAACGACGCTCTAATGCAATAGGCACTGAACGAGCCGCATGTACGACGTTGTCAACATCATCTTGGGTCACTTCCTGATTATTAATCGGTACCATGCCGCTTTCGTTTTGACACTTCACATGACGACCAGATATCGACATAAACACAGAAGATACGCGACAATCAGCCATCAACTCCATTTCGCCTACAGCTCGTTGCACAGACTGTACAAGCAAGTTCAAGTCGTTGACGCCACCTTTATCCATACCTTTGGCTGAATGAGTGCCAACACCGACAATGCTGATATCGCCGTCGTCAAGAATCTCTCCGACCACAGCTTTCACTTTACTTGTGCCCATGTCTAAGCCAACGATTAGATTTCTTTCTGCCACCTTAGACATATTATTTGCTACCCACTTTAACTAACTCTCTTGTTCATTTGTTGATGCGCTTTTCCATCCCACGGCTAACCCCGTGTCGTAGCGCAAGTCAATGTAATCTACTTGTTTATCTTGCTTTTTAAGCAGTGGATAAACGTCGACAAAACGTTGCAATCTATCTACATATTCTGAGCGTCCGAGGTTAAGTCGAATGCCATTTTTTAGACGTAAGTTCCATGCAAAACGCTCACTTAGATATAATTCATCAATACTCAAACTGGCTGAGTTAAGTAAAGTTTGCATATCACGATAACCATCCAATGCTGTTTGCTCACTGCCACCGGGACCGAACAAAGCAGGCAACATTGCATCTGGTAACTGTGCATCAAACATTTCACCGTATTGATTCAATAGCGAATCGCGATTCCATCTTGCACTGGCGATCTCTTCCACTACATGAATATTCAAGCTATTCGGCCAACGCTTGCGAACGGATGCGCGATGAACCCAAGGTAAAGCTTCAATTTCCCGATGAAGTCGATCCACATCTACTTCGAAAAAACTTTCAGGATGTTTTGAACGAATGGTATTTTCGATCAGCTCATCTTTAATATTTACTCTTTTTCCACTAACAATAACCTGGTTTATTGGTGCTCTTTGGGCATCTTCCAACCAATTGTCTAACCACCAAATGGCATAAACTAGACTGAGCAAAACAACAGCCAAAAAGACCATGCCAGCTAATTGATAGCGGCGATTAGTCTGGCTATTGTCGGCTAATTGTTGCACTAGTGCTGATCCGCCGTTTGCAATATTGCCAACACTAATTGCTCAAAGGTCATTCCTGCCTGTTTCGCTGCCATTGGCACTAAACTTTTTTCAGTCATGCCTGGTACAGTATTGGCCTCCAATAAATAAAACTGCCCACTTTGGTCACGCATAAAATCAATCCGTCCCCAACCGATACCTGACACAGCATCGAAGGCTTGGAGAGCTAGCTCACCAAGCCTATTTTCATCTTCAATAGATAACCCACTAGGACAAAAATATTCTGTAGAATCAGAATGATACTTTGCGTCATAATCATAAAAAGTATGTGGGGTAGACATACGAATTGATGGCAAAGCTTTACCATTTAAAATAGTAACTGTGTATTCTGGACCATGAATGAAGCGCTCTAGCAAGACGCTATTATCGTATTTAAATGCGTCTTGAATGGCAGCGTCTAATTGTGCAGCATTCGTCACTTTGGTCATACCTATGCTGGAACCTTCCTGCGCAGGCTTAACCATGACTGTGTCCCCCAACTCTTGCATTATAACCCTGCAAGATCCTGCATCAAAGCTACTTTTCTCAGCAATCTGATAATTTGCGGTTGGTAAGCCCAATGTTTGCCAAATTTGTTTAGTTTTAATTTTGTCCATTGCTAGGGCAGAACCTAACACCCCACTGCCAGTGTAAGGCAATTGCAGAACTTGTAACGCCCCTTGCATGCTGCCATCTTCGCCGCCACGACCGTGCAGCATAATTAACACACGCTTAAATCCTTGTTCCACAAGCTCTGTTATCAGATGTTCAGCAGGATCAAATTTATGGGCATCGACGCCAGCACTTTGCAGCGCTTTAAGAACAGCATTTCCGGAACGCAAAGAAACTTCGCGTTCGGCAGAATGACCACCAAATAAGACGGCCACTTTACCAAACTGTTTTACATCAATGTTTAATCCAAGTGTCATTCGGCAAACCCTGTATTCATTCGTTCTTTGCTTAATTCAATCGACTGTAAATATTTGGCAATCTGGCCAATATTTCCAGCTCCTTGCGTCATCAAAACATCTTGATCTCTTAACGCTTCTGAAAGTAATTTGGGCAACTCATCTTTGTTCGCCACATAAATTGGCTCGATTTGCCCACGTTGTCTTATAGAGCGACATAAAGCCTTGCTATCAGCACCTTCAATCGCCGCTTCTCCAGCAGAATACACTTCGAGTAATAACAAACAGTCAACTTGTGATAGCACCCGCACGAAGTCTTCATATAAGTCACGAGTACGAGTAAATCGATGGGGCTGATAGGCCATCACTAATCGCTTATCTGGCCAGTTATTGCGAGCAACTGCAATGGTCGCAGCCACTTCCGTAGGATGATGACCGTAATCATCAACCAAAATCACTTCGCCCTCCCCGGTGTCGAAACAACCTAGTTGTTCGAAACGACGACCAATTCCTTCAAAAGCACCTAACGCATCGACAATAGCCTGATCGTCAACGCCTTCATCTGTGGCGACAGCAATGGCCGATAACGCATTTAAAATATTATGTTTGCCGGCAATATTTAAGGTCACCTGCAAATCCGAACGTCCTGAGCGCTGCGCGGTAAAACGACTTTGATTAAAGCCCATCTCAATATTGACCGCGCGCACATCAGCTTGCTCGTCAATACCGTAGGTCATTACTTTACGTCCCACACGTGGCAATAGTGCTTGAACTACAGGATCATCTATACACATTACTGCCAAACCATAGAAGGGTAAGTTGTGCAAAAAATCCAAATAGGTGTCTTGCATCCGCTGGAAATCACCGTCATAAGTTTCCATATGATCAGGTTCAATATTGGTCACTATGGATACCATTGGCTGCAGATGCACAAAAGACGCGTCGCTTTCATCCGCTTCAGCAATCAAATACCGGCTGCTACCTAATTTGGCATTTGTGCCAGCACTGTTTAATAGACCACCTATCACAAATGTAGGATCTAATTCGGCTTGAGCAAAGATTGTCGCCAGTAAACTGGTAGTTGTGGTCTTCCCATGGGTTCCCGCAACCGCGATGCCATGTCTAAAGCGCATTAGTTCCGCTAACATTTCAGCTCGACGAATAACAGGTACTCTTGCTTCTTTAGCAGCGATAATTTCCGGATTGGTATGATCAATCGCACTGGACACTACCACCACATTGGCATTTTTAATGTTTTCTTCACGGTGACCAATAAAGACCTTGGCACCTTTGCTTTGCAAACGCTGGGTCATACCATTATTTTGTTGGTCCGAACCTGAAATTGCGTAACCTTCATTTAACAAAACTTCGGCTATACCGCCCATACCCGCTCCGCCAATTCCGATAAAATGAATTTGTTTAATGCGACGCATTTCCGGTACGTGGTAGTTAGCTTTATCAGGCTTAATCATGACGCCACTCCTGCCAACGATTCACAGATGTCACTAACCGTTTTGGTGGCTAGAGGTTTAGCTAAAGATTTGGCTTTTTGGCCCATATTAATTCGACTTTGTGCGTCGTTAACAAGTTGTTGAATAATAACTTTCAAACCACCTTCTTCTAATTGAGGTTGAGGTAATAAAACGGCTGCATGATGATCCACTAATGCCCTTGCATTCATTGTTTGATGGTCATCTACAGCATGTGGAAGAGGAACAAATATAGCTGCCACGCCAACCATTGCGACTTCAGCAACGGTTAACGCCCCTGCTCGACAGATGACCACATCTGCCCATGCATAAGCCTGAGCCATATCATCGATAAACTCCATGACTTGCCAATTCGTGCTGTCAGGCCATAACTTTTGATAGGTATCAGCAACTATCTGTTGCTGTCCTTTGCCCGTTTGATGACGTACTTGTGCGTTGGCAATACCAGATAAAGCGGGCGGAACATGGCTATTAAGGGCACTGGCGCCCAACGAACCGCCAACAATAAGAATATTGCATTTATCATCACTGAACTGCTTAGCAGGTAGGTCGGCAAAATCACTTCTCACCGGATTACCCACCCAGCTATATTTGTTTTCAGACTGCTTTCCAAATGCCTGATTAAAGCCGGTCAATACGCGGGCAGCGAACTTAGCCAATACTTTATTGGTTAAACCTGGCAACGCATTTTGTTCATGAACAACCAAAGGCACTCCACGAATCCACGCCGCAATACCGCCAGGGCCGCTAGCAAAACCACCCATGCCCAATACCACATCAGGTTTAACTTGTTTGATCACAGCTAAAGCTTGCCACACCGAATGAATCACTTGAAACGGAGCTTTTAACAAACGTACGATTCCATTACCGCGAACACCCGCCACATCAATAAAACTGATGTCGAAACCAGCTTTAGGAACAATATCAGCTTCCATACGAGCAGCTGTGCCTAACCAATGGATTTGCCAATTACGTTGTTGTAATTCTTTTGCCACCGCTATGCCTGGGAAAACATGTCCTCCCGTGCCGCCAGCCATAATCAAAATAGTTCTGCTCATGTCATTCATTCTGCCACGGCCTCACTATTTTTCTGGGCTGCTTCAGCAAGCATTTTTTTCACTTTAGACTTACCCTTACTGGCTTTTTTCTTTGTCCCCTTGCTCATGGCTTGAACACCATCAACCCGGATTTCAAAATCAATTCGAATTAAAATGGCTACCGCGACAGCCATTACAATTAAGCTTGAACCGCCGTAACTGACCAGTGGTAGAGTCAAACCTTTGGTAGGAAGTATGCCAGCACTAGCACCAACATTGACCGCCGTTTGAAAACTAAACCAAATGCCGATGGCATAGGCTAAATAACCTTCAAATGGACGTTCTGCAAGCAACGCTAAATTACCTAATTTTAGGGCTTTGAAGACCAAAACAAATAACAAACCTAAAACACATGCGACGCCCAAAAAGCCGAACTCCTCGGCGAGTATCGCCACAATAAAATCGGTATGAGCTTCCGGCAAAAATTCGAGCTTTTGAAGACTATTTCCTAATCCTTGACCAAACCAGTCACCTCTTCCGTAAGCCATTAATGACTGGGTTAATTGATAACCAGCACCAAAGGGATCATCCCAAGGTTTCAAGAACGAACTCATTCGCTCCATTCGATAATCTGCGGTCAAAATCAAGGCCGTAATCGCTGATAATCCAGTGAATACCAAGCCGAAAAACTGCCAAAGTTTTGCACCCGCTAAAAACAATAATCCAAGAGTGGTGGCAAACATCACCACAACGGTGCCTAAATCCGGTTGCAATAGAATTAATAAAGCCAACACAAAAAACACCGCTAGCGGCTTAATAAAGCCTTTGAGATTTTCGGTTACTTCTTCGTATCTGCGCACCATGTAGCCAGCCAAATAACAGAAGAAGAATAACTTTGCTAACTCAGCCACTTGAATAGTGATGGGGCCTATCGCCAACCAGCGACGACTGCCGTTTACTGTGCGGCCAACAAAGAGCACCGAAATCAACAACACTACGGCTAATAAAAGAAGCCAAGGATTGCTTACTCGCCACCATTGCATTGGAATTTGCATCACAATACATGCTGCAACACAGGCCAAGCACAAATAGATACCGTGACGAATCGCAAAATGAAATGGATTATCAAATAGTCGCGCTGCCACCGGCATAGAAGCAGAGGTAACAATCACTAAACCAATCGCCATTAACGCGATGCTGATCAAAATAAAGTTAACATCAAACACACTGCCACTGACTTGCTTTCCATCATGGCGTTGAGAAAACATGCTGCGCAATAGCGAATCACTTTGCGTGCTCATAGTGGTTGTCCTGCTTTGAGTCATTGAGCGACCTCCAAAACAGCTTGTTTGAATACATCACCGCGATGTTGATAGTTGTCAAACATATCCAAACTTGCACAAGCTGGGGACAATAAAACGATATCCCCACTTTCTACGATACCGTTTGCAAAGGTAACCGCTTCCATCAAATCGGCCACTTCAATACTGCCCGGTTTTAACGATGCTATTTCCCTACCGTCTTTACCTAAGGTTATTAATAAATCTACATCATCTAACAACATCGGTTGTAGCTGTGTGAAATCGGCTTTTTTACCATCGCCACCAGCAATCAATATAAGTTTACTCGCGCCTCTATTTTTAAGGCTTTGTAAAGCAGCAATAGTGGCCCCAATATTGGTGGCTTTTGAATCATTTATCCAACGTACATTGTGCTGTTCGCTGACCACTTCAAATCTGTGTGCCAAACCAGTAAATAAGCTTACCGCTTTAGCAATTGCAGGCTGTTCAACACCAAGTGGCATAACACAGGCGATAGCGGCTTGAATATTTAAAATATTATGCAGCCCCTGCAAAGCGCACTGTTGTGCAGAAATAAATCCTTCACCATCGACTAAAATCATTTCCGATGTCGCGTCCCAGCTAACTCCTAGCGGAGAGTGACTCAAGCCGAAACTGGTTTTGGTCACATAATTTTTTGGCCAAGTTTTAACATCATCACGGTTGGCGATAGTATATTCAGCGTTGCGATAAACACGCTGTTTGGCGTCGGTATAAGCCAAAAATGTTTGATGACGATCAATGTGATCTTCACTCACATTCAAAATGGTTGCGCAAACTGGGGTTAATGATTGCAATAATTCAAGCTGAAAACTGGACAATTCGAGTACTAAATAATCGGCATCAGTATTGAGTAAGTCCAACACCGGAGTGCCTATATTTCCGCCCATTTGCGCTTTCATACCCGCACAGTTAAGCATTTCATTGACCAAACAAGTTACTGTCGATTTTCCATTAGAACCGGTAATAGCAATGACTGGAGTAGTATTAAAGCGAGCGAATAATTCCACATCACCTATCACCTCCACTCCCGCTTTTTGCACGTTTTGGAAGACACTACCATTTGGATTAACCCCTGGACTCAATACGACCAAATCAGCATTGAGTAAGACGTCTTGACTGAAATCACCGCTGAGTGTTTTTACCCCAACTGGCATTTCAACAGGATTACGATCCATACCGATTACGTTCGCCCCGTGCTCCTGTAAAAATTTCACGCAAGACTTGCCGGTCAGTCCTAAACCAACCACAACAACCTGCATGTTTTTTAAATCAGGGGTTTGCATAACGTCTATTTATCTCAACTTCAATGTGGCTAAACCGATTAGCACTAAAATTAATGAAATAATCCAAAACCTAACGATGACTCTTGGTTCTGGCCAACCTTTAAGTTCAAAATGATGATGTATAGGTGCCATTCTAAATATGCGTTTGCCACGTAATTTAAAGGACCCCACTTGCAATATCACCGACAAGGTTTCAACGACAAATACACCACCCATAATAATCAACACTATTTCTTGGCGAACAAGTACCGCCATAATTCCCAAAGTACCGCCTAACGCCAATGAGCCTACATCTCCCATAAACACCTGGGCTGGGTAGGTGTTAAACCATAAAAACCCTAATCCAGCACCAACAATCGCGGTACAAACGATCACTAATTCACTGGTTTCTGGAATATAGGGAATATTTAAGTACGCTGAAAAGTTAATATTGCCGGTGGTATAAGCAAAAATAGCGAGCGCGCCTGCAACCAAAATAGTGGGTACTATTGCTAATCCATCTAGGCCGTCGGTAAGATTCACTGCATTACTGGTGCCTACCACAGTGAAATACACCACTACCATAAAAAACATACCAAGCTGCGGCATGACTTCTTTGAAAAAAGGCACTAGCAGAGCTGTCTCGGCAGGATCTTGACTATTTGCGTATAAGTAAACCGCTACCGCGATGGCAATAATTGACTGCCAAAAGTACTTCCATTTGGCAATCAGACCTTTGGGATCTTTACGCACGACTTTGCGGTAATCATCGACAAATCCAATTAGCCCGTAACCGACAACAATCGACAATACAACCCAAACATAGCGGTTGCTCAAGTCTGCCCATAACAACGCACTCGTTAGAATTGCAGCTAAAATTAACAAACCACCCATAGTAGGTGTGCCGGATTTAGACAAATGGCTTTGCGGCCCATCATCACGCACCGTTTGACCTATTTGCATCGTTTGCAACCAGCGAATCATGCTTGGTCCAATTAATACGGCCATCAATAGCGCGGTAAGTGTGCTAAGGATTGCGCGCAACGTAAGGTATGAGAATACGTTGAACCCAGAATCATATTGCTGCAACCACTCAGCCAACCAAATTAGCATGCAATTCGCTCCCTAACTCTTTCAAACTTTCCCACAGGAGATTCCTCCAATGCTTTAACGACTCTTTCCATTCGGGCACTTCTGGAGCCTTTTACTAAAATGGTAATATCTCGCTGCTCAGACGCTAAAGAAGCACTAATATGTTCAACTAACAAATTAATATCACTGAAATGTTTACCGCCAAATACGTCACTCGCAGCCTGACTCAAAATCCCTAAGGTAACTAAATTATCGATGCCTTTTTGATTAGCATATTCGCCAACAAGTTCGTGGTAATAACGAGCTTTTTCACCTAATTCGCCCATGTCACCCAAGATCAAAATACGGTAACCGCTGAAACTACTAAGTAAATCAATTGCTGCATTTACCGATGCCACATTTGCGTTGTAGGTATCATCTAGAATTTTAACTTGGTTAGTTAATTGTTTGACTTGCAGTCGACCACTGACTTGCTGCATATTTTGCAAACCAAATTTAATATCTTCTAAATTGGCGCCAACATTCATGGCCAATCCAGCTGCCACTAGCGCATTGCCAACATTGTGAATTCCGGGTAATGCTAAGGTAAGATGAATCTTGCCTTTAGGTGTACACAACATAAATTGCGCGCAACCATCGATGCCCAAAGTGACATCCTGTGCATAAAAATCGGTTTCTTGGCTTACTGAAAAACCTTGAATATGGCACTCTTTCAACTTACCAGTCCAAAAATCGCTAAATTGGCTATCTCGATTAATGATTGCTGTACCTTTACTACTCAACCCTCTAAAAATTTCACTTTTAGCACGGGCAACGCCCAGTAAACTACCAAAACCCTCTAGGTGAGCCGCAGCTGCATTGACGATTGTCGCCACGTCGGGCTTCACTAAATTAGTGGTATAGGCAATCTCACCTAAGTGATTAGCACCCATTTCGATTACTGCAAAATCGTGATTCTGTTGCAATCTTAATAATGTCAGAGGCACGCCAATATCGTTGTTGAAGTTTCCGTTGGTGGCCAATACGTTTCCGATCCGAGACAAAATTCCGGCAACCATTTCTTTCACGGTTGTTTTGCCGCTACTACCGGTAATTCCCACAGTTTTGGGTGCAACTTTTTGTTTTACCGCAGCGCCCAATGCGCCTAAAGCAAGTTTGCTGTCTTCGACTAAAATATAGGGTAAATGGGTGTCGATATTTTGTGACACGATAAACGCTGCCGCACCATTTTTGGCTGCTTCATCAATAAATTTGTGACCATCAAAATTAGGGCCGACCAAAGCAATGAAAACATCCCCTTGCACTAAACTTCTTGTGTCTGTGCTTACGCCAGACACATTTGCATTATCTCCAACCAGCTGTCCGCTTGTTTGTTGTGCTATCCAATCAAGAGATACTTCAATCATTACATTTCCCCCACACACAGAGTGTTAACGTAGTTTCGTTCATCGTATGGCAGACTCTGTTGGCCGATGACTTGTGCTGTTTCATGTCCTTTGCCAGCAACCACAATCAGATCGCCTTTCTGACTCTGCGCTATAGCTAATTGAATCGCTTTTTTACGATCCGTTTCTACTTTGACTTTGCTTTGGTCCGTTATTCCGGCAAGTATATCGGCAAAAATTGAGGAAGAAGGTTCAGAGCGACTATTGTCTGAGGTGATAATAATTTGATCACTATATTGCTCGGCTGCCGCTGCCATTAATGGGCGTTTACCTTTATCTCTGTCGCCACCACATCCAAACACACAAATAAGTTGCTTTTGACTATGTACTCTCGCTGATTTCAAGGCCTGCTCTAACGCATCTGGAGTATGTGCGAAGTCGACGATGAGATTGCCAGCCTTAGGGTGTTCAAATAACTCCATCCGTCCAGCGACGGGTTTTAATTTTTTACACAACTTCGCTAATTTTGGCAGCGATAAGCCTAAGACTAGAAGGCTAGCGATTGCGGCCAGTAAATTGGCTACATTGAACTTACCTAATAGACCACAATGGATGTCCGCATTTCCCCATGATGAATTCAATTGAAAAGACAATCCGCGTTGATCGTATTGAATATTACTGGCGAAACAATATTGCTGTGTATCGGCCACATTTTCGGCACTCAATTGGGTCGAAAACAACGTGATTTTTTGTTGTTTTGAAGCAGCACTAATCCAATTAGCGGTTTCTGGATCATCAGCATTTAACACCAGATTTTTCAGTTCTGGCTGATTAAGTAATTGGCGTTTTGCCTTGGCATATTCGGTCATGTCCCCGTGATAGTCCAAGTGGTCACGAGTCAAATTAGTAAATACCGCCACGTCCATTTTAAGCCCTTGAATGCGATCTTGAACTAATGCATGAGAGGACGCTTCTAAGGCAACTTGTTTGGCACCCAAACCCACATACTTAGCCAATGATTTTTGTACCTGGCAGGCATCTGGCGTGGTGTTAAGGGTTTTTTCTAATTGATAGTTGTCTACGCTGTACAATCCCGCGCCCAAAGTACCAATCGAAGCTGATACGTCGCCACATAAGAAACGCAATTGACTGATTAATTGCACAACCGAAGTTTTACCGTTTGTGCCCGTTACGCCAATCACATCTAAGTATTGAGCCGGTGAACCATAAAATGCGGCGGCTAGCAAAGATAGCTTTTGACCTAACTGATAAAACGAAATCAAAATACTTTGCTCGCGCATTTCAATTTCGCCATGAAGTTGCGGTTGCTCAACTTCTTGCAGTATCAGTTTTGCACCAAGGCTAATTGCCTGCGGGATAAAATCTCGTCCGTCTAATTGATGTCCCTTTATTGCCACAAAAACACTGTGAACCGCCACTTCACGACTGTCTAATACTAGCTCGCTGACTTGTACATCGGGTGCATCAATCTGAAATTTAGCGAGTACCGCTTTAATATTATTAATTGCCTGAAACTGCTGCATTATTGCTCTCCTCGTTTAGCGATTGAGGAGACGTTTTTGGCATCGGGCGGCACATTCAACAATTGCAATGTATTGGCCATAATAGTGCTAAAAACAGGGGCAGCAGTATCGCCGCCATAATACAAATCACCTTTTGGCTCGTTAATTAGCACAACCACGGCCAGTTGTGGATCCGATACAGGCGCTACACCAGCAAAAATATTCACATATTGCTCACCGTATCCGCCTTTAATGGCTTTGCGGCTTGTGCCTGTTTTACCTGCAACGCGATATCCAGGTACTCGAGCCTTGCGACCAGAGCCGCCGTCTTCAAGTACACTCTCCATCATGATTAATACACGATGGGCATTCTCTTCACTAATGACTCTTTCTGTCATTTTCTGTTCATCTGACATGACAATACTCAGTGGCTGCTTAATGCCGCCGTTACCTAAGATGGAGTACATCCGGGCTAATTGCATAGTGGTAACAGATAATCCATAACCGAACGACAACGTAGACAATTCAAATTTTGACCATCTTCGCTGTTCGTTGAAAAGACCACCCTGTTCACCAATTAAATTAGTTCCCGTTTCACTCATCAATCCCATGTTGTAATAAGTATCTAGCAGGAACTCTTTAGGCACCGATAAAGCCAGCTTGGATGTACCGATATTGCTGGATTTTTGAATGATTTGCTGCAACGTCAATTTGCCATAATTACGGGAATCACGAACAATACTTCCGCCAAGACGTCGCCAGCCTGGAGAGGTATCTATAATCGTCTCAGTATCAGCAGAACCAAACTCTAAGGCGCTCACTACAGCCAAAGGTTTAACTGAGGAACCTGGCTCAAAGGTATCGGTAATGGCTCTGTTTCGAATTTTTCGAGGGGATACACCTTGGCGATTATTAGGATTGAAAGATGGACTATTTACCATCGCTAATATTTCACCGGTGTTTACATCCGCAACTACCACAGAGCCAGATGTAGCGCGATAAAAATGCACTGCTGATTTTAATTCACGATATGCAAGCGCTTGAATCCGTTGATCAATAGTAAGTTGGATATCTTGGGGATCTTTTCCTTCTTCTTGTTCAAGAATTTCAACTTGACGGCCTTTAGCATCGCGACGGATCGTTCTGGAGTCTGGGGTTGCCGAAAGGTATTCATCATATAACTTCTCAATCCCCTCAATTCCCTGATCATCCACATTGGTGAAACCGACCACATGAGCAGAAGCTTCGCCCGCTGGATAATAACGGCGAGATTCGTTGACAAGGTATACGCCGGGAATATTTAGCTTCTTCACAAACGTTGCCATTGCCGGAGACACTTGGCGTTGCAAATAAACAAATTTGCTATTTTCGTTGCTGGCTTTTTTAATCAACTTATCCACATCCTGACCCAACACCTCTGCAAGTGCTTGCCATCTGCGAGTGTCAGCTAGTGCGCCTTTTTCTGGATCTGTGACTGTAGGTGGATGTGCCCATACCGCTTTTGCAGGCACACTTACCGCTAATTGCTCACCGTTTCTGTCAGTGATCAAGCCACGATAAACTTCATTATTCCGTACTCGAAGCGTACGGTTATCGCCTTCTTCAATTAGTTGATCAGGATTAATTACCTGAATATAAGCGGCTCTGACAGTTAACACTGCAAACACGGCTAATATGGCACCAACAACCACTATGAAACGCCATTGCACCATACTTGGAGCAATGTTTTTCTTAGCTTGTTTAGTCCTAGCCTTCGTCATTTCAAGCGCACCACAATTTCATTTTCTGGACTTGGTCTGTGCATATTAAGTTGCTTTTTCATCGCCACTTCAATGCGGTTATGATCCGTTAGTGCACCCTGTTCTAAAATAAGATGACGCCACTGGATATCTAATTGATCTTGTTCTTGCATCAACTGCTCTAAAGCAATCGACATCTGCCGATTATGGTGCGCACTCATGATCACTGCGAACGCACTTATCAATACCATTAAAAACAACAAAACCCGTATCGGATGACGGGCTAGTTCGGTGAAGATTAAGTTGACCAAATTGAAGTTGGTCCTAGTCTCTGTCACAGCTTCTGAGCCACCCTTAACACCGAACTTCGCGACCTCGCATTCACTTTAATTTCATACTCGCTGGGCTTAGTCGCCTTGCCTATTAATTTCATTGCCCGTGTTGCATCTATTTGTGCCTGCGTAATTGCCATACGGGCTGGAACCTGCATGCCGCGACTTTGTTCGCGCATAAAGCGTTTTACCAATCGATCTTCTAACGAATGAAAACTGATCACTGCCAGTCGTCCTCCAGAAGAAAGGCACGCTAATGCACCTTTAAGCCCGTCCCGAACTTCATCTAATTCGCTATTAATATAAATACGAATTGCCTGAAAAGTACGGGTCGCAGGATGTTTATATTTATCTTTAACCGGCACCGCTTCATCGACTAACTTTGCTAATTGCAATGTTGTCGTTAACGGAAATTCATCACGGCTATTGACAATTGCATGAGCAATTCGTTTACCAAATTTTTCTTCACCAAACTCTTTGATAACCTGAGTAATGTCATCTTCTTCGGCTTTTGCCAGCCATTGAGCTGCACTAATACCTTTGCTGGTGTCCATGCGCATATCTAATGGACCTTCGCGCATAAAACTAAAACCTCGTTGCGCGTCATCTAACTGCGGCGAAGACACCCCAAGATCCATCAATATACCGTCGACTTTGCCCAATACCTGATGTTTGAGTGCCACCTCTTCGATATTCGAAAATGCCACATGTTCAATACAAAAACGGCTGTCATCGGCAAAACGTTTTGCCGCTTCAATCGCGTAAGGGTCACGGTCAAGTGCAATCAAGCGTCCATTGGCCGACAACTTCTGCAACACTTTTTCAGTGTGACCACCACGTCCAAAAGTGGCATCCATATAAATGCCATCGGGCTTGATATCCAACCCCTCAATGGATTCATCCAGCAACACTGAGCGGTGCAAAGTTTGTGACGATTGGTTTTCAGTAATCAAAGTGAGAAGTCCTGTAAACGCTCAGTCAATTCAAATTCGCCACCTTTTTCAGTTTCAATATCCTGATGAACCTGTTGCTGCCATATTTGCGCATCCCAAATTTCGAAGCGATTAAGTTGTCCTACTAGCATAATTTCTTTGCCCAAGTTGGCGTGTTGACGAAGTGGAGCCGACAACAGAAAGCGACCATTCTTGTCCATTTCGCCTTCCATCGCGTAACCCAAAAGAAGTCGCTGTAAGCGGCGTTCTTGAGGTATCATGCTAGAAAGTTTACTAAGTTTAAGCTCAATCTCTTCCCATTCAGGAAGTGGGTAAAGTAGCAGACAGCTTTGCTGTGTATCGATTGTGCAAACCAGTTGTCCCTGACAATCATCTAGCAACAACTGCCGATACCGTGTAGGTATCGCCACCCTGCCTTTTACGTCTAGATTGATTGCGTTAGCGCCGCGGAACATATCCCCTAGCCTTTGTTATTAGTTTGCTTTTATTATTTTTTTAGCATCAGTTTGCAACACATTAAGATCACTTTGATCCACTTTCTGCCACAATTACCCACAAATGAGAGTTTAGGTTTCCACTAACCCCATTGTCAAGGACAAAAAACGGGTTAAAGAGAAGCCGCGAATACCAATTAAACTAAGGGCTAGACGAAAGCGGCTGATATATATAAAGAAAGCCTTCAAAGCTGTTTTTATGTACAGTGAAAATCGAGGATCCATTAGATTTAAAATAAGCTAAAAAATCTTACTTGAAATTTCCTTCTTATTCTAAAAAACGCAAAATAATCATGAGGATAGTTTTTTTTATAATAAGCTAGGCGTCAACTTATATTAAGATACTCAGTATTACGCAGTTTATTGAGAATTTCGTGTCCCAATAGAATAGTGATTGGCTAACTATGGCAAGCCGTTGATCAACCAACCTAAGCAGGGAGAGATGAAGTATGATCGATACAAATCAATTTGGAAAAATGCCCGATGGCCAAGTAGTAGATAGTTACATTTTGACCAACAAAAACGGTATGTCAGTTGAAATATTGACCTTAGGAGCAATTATTCGATCGTGGACATTAGCTACCGATCCCAACGTAGATATTGTTTTAGGCTTTGATAGTGTGGATGACTATTTATCTGATCAAAGTTATTTAGGCAGAACAGTAGGTCGCTATGCAAATCGAATCGAAAAAGGGCTATTTAAAATAGCTGAAAAGCAATACTCGGTCAGCACAAATTTACAAGGTAATTGCCTACACGGTGGGGTTGACGGATTCCATAATCGAATTTGGTCAGTTAGTAATTTGCTTGAGCGTCCAGATCCAAGTATTACCTTGAGTTTAATAAGTGAAGATGGTGATCAAGGCTTTCCTGGAACCCTCACTGTAGATGTTATTTTCACACTCGATCAAGAAGACCGATTAACCATTGAATACCGTGGGCTTTGCAATCAAGATACTGTATTCAACCCCACTCAACATAGTTATTTTAATTTAGCTGGGCATGACTCAGGCGGTATTTTTGATCAACAAATTACCCTATCTGCCAATTTTTACACGCCAGCAGATGAAAATGCGATTCCAACCGGAGAAATTAGATCAGTCGATAATACGGCTTTTGATTTACGTCAGCCAACTCCTTTTGGTAAAGCGATTAAACAGCAAGATGAAGAAATCAAAGCGGCCAGTGGTCTTGACCACAATTGGTGTGTGGATGGATTCTCACAAGATCAACAAAAACTGCAATTGGTCGCACAAGTGACTGAGCCAAAATCTGGCCGAACATTAGTGACGGAAACGACCATGCCGGGGGCACAAATTTATACTGGCAATTTTTTAGGTGAGAATACCCTAGGAAAAAATAACACTAAATACGCTGCCTATCATGGCTTTTGTATTGAATCCCAATTCTATCCGAACAGCCCCAATCAAGCGGCTTTTCCAAGTGCGACTTTGCTAGCCAATACACCTTTCGTCTCGCGGACAAGTTACCAAGTTAAACAAAAAAGCCAACAGTAATGTACTGTTGGCTTTTGTTTAGCTATATCAAAAACGTGATAACGTTTTACGCGCTTGGCGCTTCTTCTTTAGCTGTCTCTTTTTTAGCATCGTCAACTAAACTTATTTGAATTGCGCGAATTGGCTTGTCGGTGTTCACTGACAATTGGGCTAAACGGTTTAGTTGAGTGAGTGATAACATTGCCGTGTAGATAGCACCAAGAAAACCGCTGTTTTTCAATTCAATAATAATTTCGTCAGATAACTCATTCAGACGTTTTTCATTGATCGTGAAAATACCGGTAACAGCACGCTTTTCGCCACTAGCATATTGAACATTTAATTGCACAGCATCAAGCAAATCTAATTCAACGATCTTTTTAACAAAACGCTGAGTTGCCAATTCACTATTGGTAATTTCACCCAGAAGGTCTTGACGATTTTTCAAATAATCTGTTGGTTCGCCTTCTGCTGTGAACAAGCTTTCGCCTTCTTCTTCACCAACCAGAACACTGTTTTCGTCGATGTAAACGCCTAATTTGTCACCGTCAGGGCGCACATCGAAAGGATAGCGTTGAATATTCAAAGGCATAACATGGCCTAACCATTTGTCATCTTTGAAATATAAATTAGTACCTTGCTCCAAACCTAACATAGCAATTGAATGGAAATTACCTGAAGGTTGATCCTTAATAAAGGCAATAGGCATACAACTGGCAATTTGAGCGAACTCACGTAAGGAAGCTGATGCTAAATGAGTCTCTTTGGCAAATTCAAAGTTATGCTGCGTCTTTACTTTTAGCGCGCTATGTTTATTTTTATCCAGTGGAATATAATTCGTTTTCATTACTTCTTGTTCTCTTTTAAATGATGCTCCGTGGGGAAAACACGACGGAGATTAAAATCACTTTCAAACACTTTACTTGCTCTTTGCACTGCCTGAGCGCTGTAAAATATAAGTCAGCTTGTGCCAGAAAGTGTGCAAGTATGTTTTATTTGGGCTGGGAAGTCACCACCCAAAAAGCTTAAATTAGAAATAGTTTGTTAAAAATTGTGCATACCAGCAAAATTATGCAGAATTAACGACTGTGGCAATATATTCTGCCAATTTAGCCTCAGCCTCATCGCCAAACAGAATTTCACATGCTTCTTTTAGCCCTGGGGCTTGCAAGATATCTTGCTGGGAGACAACTAAGGCTATTTTTGAGCGCCGCCGCAAAAAATCATCTAAGGTTGTTATCATCTCTCGATTAGCGGCATGTTCAACTTCAACCCGCAGATACTCGCTGTTTTCAATTAATAGCTTACCCATAGCAGGATTTTCACGAATGCTTTCCAGCATATTAATCGCGTTACGTCCGTACCTCCTCCAAAAACGTTGAGACAGAGGCTCGGAGGAACTTGCAGGTGTAAGCTCATCAAACCCCATCAGTTTAGCCCGATGGAAAAACTCGCGTTTTACGGCCTCTCCAGGTTCGCCGTACCATTTATAATCTTTGTAAGCTAATGGAATATTAAAGGACTCTATCAACTCACAGACTTCATCACCGACGTTAAGGCAATCTGTCAACTTACCACCAAATATAGATAAATAGTGATTGTCTTTATCAACATCAATTGCGTGTTTACGGGACAATTTAACCCAATCGGCTTTCCCTCCGCTTCCTTTGATAGCCAAAGGTCTTACTCCACATCGTTCTGCAATGATGTCATTTTTAGTCAGAGGTTTAGCTAGGGCCAATAGTTTATTAACGTTCGACAAGATAAATGCTCTATCTTGCTCAGAGACTTGCGTATTCGGACTGGGAACTTGTGTATCAGTGGTGCCAATACAGGTTTTGGGTCCCATGGGGATCACAAAAAACAATCGGCCATCATCAGCAAAAAACGTCAGCACTTTATGACTGTCAGTGATTTTGTCGACGATTAGGTGCACACCTTTGGAAAATACATGGTGGTGCTCCGTTGTTTGTTTATTCATTTGATTTATTTGGTCAACAAAAGGGCCTGTTGCGTTAATAATAGCCTTCGAGCGAATTTCTATCTTTTCGCCACTGATCTGTTCGGTCACTTCACTTAACCATAATCCGTCGACTTTGCGGGAATGTTCTAGCCCTACATAGTTGGCGGCAATGCACCCATAACTCATGCTAGAGCGAACGAAATTGAACACAAACCTCGCATCATTATCATGTAAATAAGCATCTGAGTATTCAAATCCGCCAGATATATGCTCGGTATTGATAATACTTTCCATTTGTTTGATCTTTTCACAGGACAAATATTTAGGCATTTTTGTGAAAAAGCGCCCCATCAGCCAATATAAAAGGGTTCCCATATAAATGAATGCAGGTGAGAAACGAAATCCCCGTTGAATGCTGGTGAAAAAACGAATCTCTTGAACTGTGGATGGATAATGCCTCATTAAATGATTGCGGCTTTTACATAGTTTATTAACCAATCCAAATTCAAAGCTCTCAAGATACTTAATCCCCCCCCAAGCAAGATTGGATGAATTTGAACTCGTGGAACCAGCAAAGTCACCTTTATCGATTAACGCAACTTTGGCTCCTTTGGCCGACAACGCCGCTGCTGACACTGCGCCATTGATCCCGCCTCCCACAATAAGCACGTCAAAAGTATCTTGCGGAAGTTTTGCAATATTACTTTTACGTAAGTTCATGGTTTCGAGCCATATCAATAATATTCATTAATTCAATTTTCCCCCGCGGACAGGTTTATGAGTAAACCGTTGAGCATATTCAGTACAATGGTAGGCGATAAAAGACCAAAGTTGGAAACTATATTTAACAATCCTCAGGTCTTGCTTAGCCTATCACCTTGTTTTCAACTAAAAAATACGGGATAGTTTGTCGCAGCTTTAGATACCTCGGTGAGGCTTAAGTTAATCAGGCTTTAACACTCAACTTTTCCATCACTTTGTTAGTCACACTGATACATTGCTTACAGTTAACGTGATTTGCTGTATTGATAAGGTAAATCAAGCAATGAAGTTGCTTGGGGTTTAACTAGCCTTGGACGGAAACAACTAAAGCTGCAGACATTTAAGTAAATCCAAATAACCGTGCTACAGCGTTAAAAGAAGCACAAAAATTTATAACCACACGCTTTTGAAACAGCGCGTCTTTAGAACAATCGTCTAATCGTAAAATAATAAGGAACAGATAGTATGAAAAAGAGTTTATGGATTTGTATAGCGTTGGCATTGAGCGGTTGTGTCACTGCGTCTGATAGTGAATTTCATGCTTCAAAAAAAGCCACTGAACTGACTCAAAAATATATTTTAGTCGATGGTCACATTGATGTACCTTATCGTCTACAGCAAAAATGGGAAGATGTGACTGTCGCCACTGATTCTGGGGATTTCGATTACCCTAGAGCTAAAGCAGGCGGACTAAACGCTCCTTTTATGTCAATTTATATTCCAGCATCTTTAGATGACTCCCCAAAATCCACGGCCTTAGCTCACAAATTAATTGATTACGTTGAAGCCATCGTAGGTAGAGCCCCAGATAAGTTTGCCATAGCAAAATCACCAGCTGATGTTGAAAAACAATTTGCTCAAGGCTTAATCTCTTTGCCTATGGGTATGGAGAATGGTTCACCGCTGCAAGGAGACATGGAAAACCTGAAAACCTTCTATGACCGCGGTATCCGATATATCACCTTAGCCCATTCATTAGCCAATCACATTTCCGATTCTTCATACGATCTTCGCAAAAAATGGAAAGGCCTGAGCCCATTTGGTAAAGAACTGGTTGGCGAAATGAACAACATCGGAATTATGATAGATATTTCCCATGTCTCAGATGATGCCTTTTACCAAGTAATAGAGTTGAGTAAAGCGCCAGTTATTGCTTCCCATTCATCCTTGCGCCGCTTTACTCCGGGTTTTGAACGTAATATGACCGACGAAATGTTAGTGGCCTTGGCCGAAAACGGCGGTGTAGTCATGATCAATTTCGGTTCTACCTTTGTCGACCAAGTGTCCAGAGGTTGGCGCATCACTATGGGTGAAAAGCGTAAAGCCATTGAAGAGGAGTTTGGTGCAGACAGTGCTGAGTTAGAGAATTTTGAAGAACAGTATTTCAAAAACAATCCTTTCCCCTATGCCAATGTTGATACGGTCGTGGAGCACGTCGACCATGTTGTCAAATTGGTTGGCATTGATCATGTTGGTATTGGTTCAGATTACGATGGTGTTGGCGATTCATTGCCCATAGGTTTGAAAGATGTATCTGCTTATCCAAACTTAGTTCAAGGCCTATTGGATAAGGGTTATAGCGAATCTGATATTGCTAAAATACTCGGAACAAATTTACTTCGCGTTTGGCGTGAAGTAGAAGAGTACGCAGCTAAACATTAAAAATGAAATGAAGTAGAGTTAGTCAGTTCAGTATCGTGCTGAGTTTGCATATATACGTTCTGAACTAACTCTGCGTCACAACTGGCCCTGTGACGTCGACAATCCATACTTTTAACTAAGTTCTCTTGGGTATCATGCCAAAGTTCCATTTGTTTTTCAGACAGAATATTTTCTAACGGACTAAATTTGAATTTCATGTGCTGTTTACCAGCACTAAAAAGTTTGATCAGCCAAGGGTAGTCCACCACCCAACCATCAGAATAAACGGTTTGACCTCTCAAAAGGTTATTCAAATCTTCGCATACTTGGGATGCAGCAGTACCTTTTTGCAGTAATACATCTCGAGAAATACCGTGTAGGTCCTCAGCTTCCTGTGTCCAATGATGCCAATCAGCTTCTGGTTGTATCAATCGACAATAGCGCTGCGACAAATAAGTCACAACGCCCACCTCAATTGGATAACTATGGCTCCCAAAACCACTGGCCTCTATATCGAGTATTGTCGGGATAATGGTCTTGTTGATATCAACCTCTGAATGAATTTTGGATAACCAATATGAATAAAGGTATATATTTTAACCAATCTACCCTACTTCTTTATTGATTAACAATTAGACTAAAGACTAAACAGCATTTTATTCGAATAAAATGTCGCAAACATTAATATAAATCAAAAATGCCCGCATCGACATAAATTCAATGACAAAGATAACGAAAAGCGGATTAATGAATATCAGTGCTGGTTTTTAAAAGTATTTAGTTTTCAGAGGTAGAATACTTTTTAGTTAGTATATCGGTATGACCGTGAGAGGCAAAATCCCCACCTGTTGCAGTCACAGTGAGTTCATTTACATTGTTGACTACGTCTCTGGCTTCTTTTAAATAATCAATAAGTGTCTCTTCTGGCATATTTTCCTGCTGATAAACTGCCGCTTGCTCTTTAGCTTTACCCCATTCAACAAACTGGGATAATTTTGAAGTTTGTTGTACTAAGTCGTTTAGTCGACTATCGCGATCAAGATAACCTTGTAATGATTCAGCGGATGGGCTGTCACCAATGACGGTTAGCTTTTCGTTCTCGACACTAATTTTAAGGCTGTCTATGCCGTCATACTGGGCAAATAATTGTTCGATTTCCTTGTTCAATTTATTCTGATTAAATTGATAGTAATTTTCGACAGTATTCAAGTCTAAGTCGATTTCACCTTTTTCAAGTAACTTTAAGGTTTCTTCAAATTCTTGATTAGCTAAGCCAGTGTTTAAAACAGCTAAACCACCTTTAATATCTTGTTTATTAGCTTGGGCAATATTTTCAAGATCTTGATTCGATTGGGTTTGATTACCGATATAATCAAATAAAGAAAGTGGTTGGGAATATATTTGCATATCAATGGTCAATTCAAAACAGATGATTATGCGAATGAATTAGCAGATTGTGTGCCAACAGCGATAACCATCACAGGCACTACAAGTATCTGTTCGGACGTTTTGAGCACATTAAGAAGCAACTAAACAACCGTTAATTTAGCTAATAAATTCAGATAGTTAATCAAGAATCATAAAAACACAATTAGATTAAATGATAGTGACTGTTTAACAGCAATTTGGATGGCTCAATTATGTATCCTGATAAAACGGCAACAATAGGGCAGTATGGCGAAATATTGCCTTTTTCAATATCCACTACCTGATTGTGCGGCAAGGATAATAAAGAAAATAATATTAATAATGATACCGATATATCCTAACCATAACCCCCACAGAGCCATTTTGTTACCTATCAATTTACCATGACTGTGACGTATTTTAGAGCGAGCTATGTGACCAAAGATCACCGCCAATAAAGAGCTAAAGAAAAATAGACTAAGGATACCAAACAGTAAAGACGCCACGGCACATTTTGATCGTTTAACTGCATTTTCGGCGTCTGATGCTAGTACGATTGCATTTGGTGCTTTATAAAGTGCCTTGATTTCTTTCGCTTTTCCCAAGTGCGCACTAAATTCAACATGTTGTCCAGGACGAGCCGACTGACTGTATTTCCATTCATCCATACTAAAGGTAAAACGTTTATTTTCGGCGCAGATCACACCTTGTTTAGAGTCTGGCTGAAAATCGAGAATAGTTCCTTTCATTTACGTTCCTAATATAAAGCGAATTAATAATACAGGTGCCGACATAAACCCATTTAACTGAATTTACCCCATTCACTTTAATAACTCTATAATTTTTATGTACTTAGAAGGTTTATTTAAGGAAAAACAAATAAAGCGGGAAAAGTTAGAGCTGGTCATTAAGCCGGGTTCTGTATTTCTCAAAGAGATTAACAATCATTCATCTAGGCCAGCAATCGCTCACTGGCTCAAGCAACCTACCCGGTTCCGATGCGGGCCGCACCATAAGGAACCCTATTTGGTCTTGCTCCGGGTGGAGTTTACCTTGCAACCAACTGTTACCAGTGGCCCGGTGCGCTCTTACCGCACCCTTTCACCCTTACCGGCGCTTACGCGCTTAGGCGGTATCCTCTCTGCTGCACTTGTCGTCGGCTCACGCCGCCCAGACGTTATCTGGCACCCTGCCCGTTGGAGCCCGGACTTTCCTCCCCTTTGAAAACCTAAAAGGTAACAAAGCGGCGATTGTCTTGACCAGCTCTGGCGCGCAGTTTACGTTGATTGCTGATTAGATACAATATTTTGTCGCCGGTAAAAAAAGCGTTGTGGAACTTGATGTTCGCCACGGGCTAAGGCCCGTGCTACAGACATTAGTAGCGCGGCGTTTATGCCGTGGATTGGTTGAATTGGTCACCACGGGCCAAAACCCGTGCTACAAACATTAGCAGCACGGCATTTATGCCGTGGATAGGTTGAATTGTTTACCGCGAGCTAAAGCCCGTGCTACAGACATTAGTAGCACGGTATTTATGCCGTGAATTGGTTGAATTGTTTACCGCGAACTAAAGCCCGTGCTACAGACATTAGTAGCACGGTATTTATGCCGTGAATTGGTTGAATTGTTTATCGCGAACTAAAGCCCGTGCTACAGACATTAGCAGCACGGCATTTATGCCGTGGATAGGTTGAATTGTTTACCGCGAGCGAAAGCCCGTGCTACAGACATTAGTAGCACGGTATTTATGCCGTGAATTGGTTGAATTGTTTACCGCGAACTAAAGCC